>JBLWQS010000009.1:0-14183 GCA_048452705.1 Acidimicrobiia bacterium | reverse complement strand
ATGTGGATCATCACGATGCGATGGGTGTCGTGGGGCCTCATCGCCGGAGCGACGCTGCTCTTCGCTGTCGATCACCCCGATCTCGTCCTCATCCTCCTCGTTGGACTGTTCGCTTCGTTCTCGCTGGCCGGCGGCGTCGGGTCTGTGGTCTATGCGGACGTGTTCGCGAAGGCGATCCCGGCCAAGCGGCGCGGCCGATTCGTCGGATGGAAACAACTCATCGGATACACGCTTGCGATCGGTGCAGGGTGGGTTGTCGCTTGGATTCTCGCCGATCCAGAACGGATCCCATATCCGACGAACTACGCGCTGATGTTCGCGTTGGCAGCGCTGTTCCTCCTCATCGCGTTCTTCGGAGTCGTGATAGTCAAGGAACCGCCGGCAACGCACGAGCGGGCAACGAACACCCTCAGTGAGACGATGAGGCGGGCCGTTCACTTGACCGCGGTGAACAGGAATTTCCGACGCCTCCTCACAGCGAGAGGCCTGACGGCGGTACTCGTGATGTCCGCTCCGTTCTTCGTGGTGTTCGCTCTGAACGACATCGGTGTCCCCGCGGCGGCCGTGGGACTCTATCTGGTGGCGCAGATGACGGGCGCGGCCCTATCGAATCTCCTGTGGGGATGGATGGGCGACCGATTCGGCAATCGAACGGTTCTGATCGGAACGTCGCTGGCAGGGTTCGGTGCGGCGGTGGCCGCCCTCGCCGCGATCGCTGCTGGCCCCTTGCCGCTGTATCTCACGTTCTTCCTGGTCGGTGCCACGATGAGCGGCCTCCGTCTGGGCTACCCCAACATCATCCTCGAGATGTCCCCTGATCATCTCCGATCGACGTGTGTGGCTCTGCTGGGGACGCTGATCGCACCAACAGCACTCCTCCCCCTCCTGATCGGCATCATGGTGACCTGGGTTCCGCTGTCGGTGGTCCTTGCCGTCGACGCCCTCGCCATGGCCGGTGCGCTGGTGGCTTCGATCCTCGTGCGCGACCCGCGCAACGGCGCGGAAGGGCTGTGTAACAGTTGACGGAGCCGGGTCTGAGGATCAGGCCTGTGGGGCGCGGCTGAGGGCGCGGTTCGGCACCCACCCCTGCGAACCGTCGCCTCCGACGCACCACGTCCAGTCACCTGCCGACTGGTACCCCGCCACGACATCGTCGGCATCGACCTTCAACTCGACCGTTGAGTAGCCGGCGGACGCCGTGGCGCTGCCGTCGTCATCGAACACCAGGTAGTCGAGAGGAACCCAACCGGTCGCGCCCTCCTCGTTGGTGCACCAGCGGTAAGCCGTCCATTCCGTGTCGTGATGACCGACGCTGACGTGGTCTCCGGCCGAGAGCACAAGGGGCTTGCGATAGGCCGGATGCCAGGCCTCCCCGACGACGAGTCTGACACCCGTCATGCGATCGGAACGTCCCGTCCCATATCGGCGAAGAGCGTGAACTCTGGGAGGAAGGTCATCTGCACCTTCCCGACGGCGCCCTGCCGGTGCTTCGCAACGACGATCTCGGCGACGCCCTTCGACTCCATCTTGTCGGGGTTGTATGCCTCGTCGCGATAGATGAAGAGAACGACGTCGGAGTCCTGCTCGATCGCCCCTGATTCACGAAGGTCGCCGAGCCGAGGACGCTTGTCCTCTCTGCTCTCGAGTGCGCGGTTCAACTGGGAGAGAGCGATGATCGGAACGTCAAGCTCCCGGGCCAGGTTCTTCAGCGAGCGTGAGATGAGAGCGATCTCCTGCTGACGGTTCTCTCCACCCGAACCGTGCATCAGTTGGAGATAGTCGACGATGACCAACTCAAGACCCGGTCGGCGTTTGAGGCGACGGCACTTCGCCCGGATCTCGGTAACGGTGAGGCCCGGCGAGTCATCGACGTAGATCGGCTTCTTGTAGAGAGCGCTTGCCGCGTTCGAGAGCTTCGTGAAGTCGGCCTCTGCGAGACGGCCGGTGCGGAGCCGCTGCGAGTCGATCCGCCCCGTGGAACAGAGCATCCTGGAGACGACCTCTTCACGGCTCATCTCAAGCGTGAAGATCGCTACCGCGTGGTCGTTCTGGGCGACGTTCTGGGCGATATTGAGTGCCAGCGCCGACTTTCCCATCCCCGGACGGGCGGCGATGATGAGGAGGTTCGTGGGATGGAGCCCGGCGAGCTTGCTGTCGAGGTCCCGGAAACCGGTGGCGAGACCGGTGATCTCCGACCCGAGCCGCTGGAGTTCTTCTGCCCGTTCGATCGCCGGGCCGAGCAGTGGATCGATAGGAGCGAGACCCTCGCCGACACGTCGCTCGGCGACCTGGAAGACCTCTTGCTCGGCGCGGTCGAGAACGTCGGCGATCGGTTCGCTCATCTCCGAGGCGATTCCACCGATCGTGCCACCGACACGCATGAGCCGACGACGGAGCGCGTGCTCCTCGACAATGCCTGCGTAGTAGTCGACGTTCGACGTGGTCGGGACGGTATCGAGAAGGTGAGTGAGGAAAGCGACCCCGCCGAGGCGCTCGAGCGCACCCTCGCGTCGGAGCATCTCGGAGACCGTGACGGCATCGATCGGTTCGTTCGCGTCGAACAGGGTCCGGACTGCTTCGAACACCTGCTGGTGCGCCGGCCGATAGAAGTCCTCGGAATGGAGTTTCTCCAGCGCGATATTCGCGGCATCCGAGGACAGGAGAACGGCGCCGAGCACCGACTCTTCGGCCTCGACACTATGCGGGGGCGCCTGCAAACCACGCGTCCCTGGTGGGCGCTCGGCCACACTCGTCACTGGTCCTCCATTCGTTTTCAACCGCTCCGTCATCGCCAGTGTCGCATGCGGGTGGGACAGAAACGCGTCGAACACCCAGGCGCCACGAGAAGAAGGGCGATTCTACGGCCGGGAGAAGTCGAGCGGTCCGGCCACGGCCGACTGTTTTCCGCGCACCGGACATTGTTTTCGCGCAATCGCCATACCCAGGGTTGCAGTCCTCGTATATGACGCCGTCAGCCCACAGAATGAAGCTCCGGGATGCGAAAAGGACCCGTCCGGAGACGGGCCCTTGTTCGTTTCATGCTGGCGCCAGCTACGCCGGGATCACATCAAGCGTAACCGAGAACTGGACCTCAGGATGCGGTTCGAGCACGACCTCGTGAAGGCCGATCTCCTTGATCGGACCTTCGACCCGGACGATCTTGCGATCGACGTCGATGCCGGTGAACTTCGAGATCGCTGCAGCGATGTCGCCATCGCCGATCGATCCGAACAGCTTTCCTTCGTCGCCCGAGCGAGCCGCAACGACGACCCTGGTGCCGGTAAGCGACTGGGCATAGCCCTCTGCCTCTTGACGGGCAGCGAGCAGCGCCTCCTCACGGGCGACTCGCATCGAGTCGGCCTGGCGGAGCGCTCCGTCGGTCGCCTTGACGGCGAACGATCGAGGAACGAGATAGTTGCGAGCGTATCCGTCGGACACGTCGACAACGTCACCCTTGTTTCCGAGGTCGACGACGTCCTTCGTGAGAATCAACTTCATTTGCTCGGCCTCGTCGCGAGGTAGGGCAGCAACGCCATTTCGCGGGCGTTCTTGATCGCCGTGGCGACCTGATGCTGCCTCTTCTCGCCCAGACCGGTGACGCGGCGTGAGCGGATCTTGCCGCGATCGGACATGAACTTGCGCAGCAGCGCGACGTCCTTGTAGTCGACGAACTCGTCCTCTTTGAACCGGTAAACGATGCGCTTCCGCCGGCCCCTGTCTTCAGTGGGGCGGCGCCGCTTCGTCCGTGTACTTCTTGTCTTTGCCATCGATGTTCTCCTTTAGAAGGGCGCCTCGTCCGGCCCGGGGTTCTGGCGAGCGACCGGGGCTGCAGGCTGGTCCTGCCCCTGTCCCTGGCTCGACCAGCCGCCGTCGGCACGGGGCGTCTTCGTGACCGTTGCGGTGGCCCACCTGATGGACGGGCCGATCTCCTTGATGTCGATCTCGACAACCGACCGCTTGTCGCCTTCCTGGGTCTCCCAGGAACGCTGCTGGAGTTCGCCGACCACGATGACCCGCATCCCTTTGGTGAGGGACTCGGCCACGTTCTCGCCTAGATCGCGCCAGCACGTGCCACCGAAGAAGCTCGTCTCTTCCTGCCACTCACCCTGGCTCTGGTAGCGCTTGTTGACGGCGAATCGAACCTTCGTCATCGCCACGCCGCTCGGGGTGAATCGGAGTTCCGGATCTTCGACGAGGTTGCCAATCAAGGTCACACTGTTCACATTGCTCATGTTCTCTCTCTTCTCTCTTCCCGTACTCCCCCATCATGAGGGGAGCGTGTGACAGGAATCAACCCTCTCGATCGGTCCTTCGGATGATCTTGTGACGGACGACGGCGTCGGACAGCGAGAGCGCGTGGCCGAGGGCGTCGACGAGGACGGTGTCACCTTCGAAGTCGAGGACGGAGTAGTAGCCCTCATTCATGTGGTCGATCTCATAGGCGAAGCGGCGCTTCCCCCAGAAGTCGGTCCCGGTTACGTTGCCGCTGGTGTCGATCGTCGCGGAGACTTCCTCGACCTGTTTGCGGACATCCGACTCAACCATGTCAGGTCGGTGGATGATCATCAGCTCGTAAGAGCGCATCGATATCAACTCCTCTGGGCATTCGCGATGCGAATGGTCCCCGAAGGGACAGGATCTGGCAGCCAACGGGCCGCATTGGTCGCCGCTCCGAGAGACGGACGGCGGTGTACGGCGGGAAGTGTACCGCGAGCGGTCCGGTAGCCGCTGGGGTTCCGCCCACCGGTACTTGGTCTGTGTCTACGTTCACAACTGTTGTGAACGTAAGCACGAACGACGCGGTCAGACGCCGGCGAATCCGAGGATCGAACCTTCTGCGACGAAAGCCAGGTTCCCCGCCGGAGCTTCAACCGCATACCGGTACCGACCCGACGGGTGATACACCGGACACGGGTCCCCAGTACACGGTTCCATCGTGAATCCGTCGACGAAGACTCCGTCGGCGTCGAAGAAGGAGATATCGAGGGCGATCAGCGTGTCCTTCATCCAGAACCCGCCGTCGGTGGACTCCTCGAAGACGAACAGCATGCCGTCGAGTCCTCCGAGGTCGGTCACACCCATCAACCCCTGTGACCGCAACGCCGACGTATCGGCTACAGCGACCGCCAACTGTTGATCATCGATGGTGACCGTCACCGTATCGAACCCATCCAACCCGGTCGGTTCGTCCGATCCACACGCGGAGAGCAACAGGGCGACCGAGACGGCAAGAAGTAGGAGCGAACGGAGACTCACGCCCTGAAACCTACCGCGATCGACGATCAGCGTTCGACGCTCGTCTCCGATTCAACGAGGTCACGAAGGATCGCGAACGACTCGTCGGGCATGTGATAGGTCTCGTCCTCCGACGGAAACGCCCCGGACTCCACATCGGCGAAGAACCGTTCGAGCGCGTCAACGGCGTCGCTCGCGAGATCTGCGTAGGAACGCACGAACTTCGGGCGGTAATCCCCACCACCAAGACCGAGAACGTCGTGCATGACAAGCACCTGTCCGTCGCATCCGGCACCGGCACCGATCCCGATCGTCGGAATCTGCACCTCTGCCGTAACGATCTGCGCCACCCGGTCGGGCACGCCTTCGAGCACGACGGCGAACACTCCCGCATCAGCGAGAGCATGTGCGTCGCTGATCATGTCGTACGCGGCTTGGACCTTCTTCCCCTGCACCCGGTAACCACCCATCGCGTTCACAGACTGAGGTGTGAGGCCGAGGTGGCCCATGACCGGGATCTCGGCGTCGAGGACGGCGGCGATCACATCGAGACGCTTGCGCCCACCTTCGATCTTGACCGCCGCGGCGCCTCCTTCGCGGACGAGCCGAGCAGCGTTACGAACGGTGTCTTGCGGTGACACGTGGAAACTCATCCATGGCATGTCCCCGACGACGAGAGCGTCGGGTTCGGCCCGTGTCACGGCGGCGGTGTGGTGAACCATCACGTCGATGTCAACGGAAAGCGTGTCGCCGTAACCGAGGACGACGTTGGCGACCGAGTCCCCAACGAGGATGATGTCCGCTCCGGCCCGGTTCGCGATGCTCGCCGTCGGATAGTCATATGCCGTGACCATCCGGATCTTCATCTTGCCTTTTCGGGCGCGAATCTCCGGCGCTGTGATCTTGCTCATCGATCGCTCCTCTCTCCCCACCCTCCGGGTTGGGGGACGTATCGCAGCATGGGAACAGTGTCCATCTCGGCCTCGGCCGCCCGAAAGGGTCGCCCGTGCCCGAACACTTCAGAATGAACGCTAGCCGCCCTGTTCGTGGTCCGGGCCGTCTGCGACGGTCGGTGAGGTACCGTTGCGCCCATGGCACGCAAAGACATCACCATGACAGGCGAGGAAGTGACCGCCTTCCTCAACGAGACCGCGATCCTCGAAGTGGCGACGATCGGCAGCGATGGCTGGCCACACCTCGCTCCGATGTGGTTCGTGATGGAAGAAGACAAGATCGTCTTCCGCTCGTTCACCCGGTCGCAGAAGATCGTGAACCTCCAGCGAGATCCTCGCCTCACCGTTCTCGCCGAAGACGGCGACGACTACGCAGAACTCAGGGGCGTGATGATCAAGGCGGAAGCCCGCCTCGTCGAGGATCCGGCCTATGTCCTGGCCATCTACGGCCGCCTCGCAGCCAAGTACGCGATGGTGGGGCCTGAACCCGTCGAACTCTCCGAGGAGGACCTCGAAGCCGCGTTCGGTCGCTTCGCTTCGAAGAACACGGCGGTCGTCGTGGAACCGGTGAAGACCGCATCGTGGGATCACCGCAAGATCGGTGGCGGGTATTAGGAACACCCGTCTCCTCATCGCTGTCTTCGCGGCAGCCGCTCTCGCCGCCGGTTGCTCATCCGGGAGTGAGGCCCCTGAAGACCTCCCCCCGACGATCCCGAACAACTGGGTGACGTCGCTCGCGATCGACCCCGACGGGAGCATGTGGGCCGGCACCAACGACGGCCTCGGCCACCTGGTCGACGATGCGTGGACGAACTATCACGGGTTGGACGGTCTTCCGAACGATCTGGTGAACTCCGTCGCCGTCGCCGATGACGGTGTCGTCTGGGTCGGTACAAACTACGGCGCAGGCGAGTTCAACGACCCGGTGTGGACCAGGTTCGGCATCGAGGACGGCCTCGAAACCAATTGGGTCAACGCGGTGACGTTCGACCCCGAAGGATCCGTGTGGCTCGGCACGATCTTCGGACTGAGCAGCCTCAACGCCGACGGTTCGTGGACGAGTGTCACCACCGACGACGGTCTCCCCAACAGTCGAGTCACGGCTCTCGCGTTCGCCTCCGATGGGACTCCGTGGGTCGGGACGAATGGCGGATTGAGTACGTTCAGTGACGGCGTGTGGACGGAGTACACGACTGCCGACGGGCTACCCGGTGATTGGGTCAACGCGATCGACGTGGACGACGACGGCGTGGTGTGGGTCGCCGTCCGGGGCGGGCTCGGGAGATTCGATGGATCGCAGTGGACGACGTACACGGCTGCAGATGGCCTTCCCGCAGAGTGGGTGACGGCGGTTTCGGCGGGGACGGACGGGGTCGTCTGGGTCGGAACCACGGACGGCCTGGCTCAGGTTGTCGCCGGGGAGTTGGGCATCCCGGCTTCAGCGCAAGGCATCCCCGATAGCTCTGTGACGGCACTCGCTCATGCGGACGAGGGGCCCCTGTGGGTGGGGACCAAGGGCGGGTTGGGTCGCCTCGACGACGGCGACTGGACGATCTACACGGCGGCGCCGTAGGAGGCAGGGGTTCGCCGCCATCTGCTCAGTCCGCGCAGATCTCGAGGATCGCGTCGCCGTGCGCTTCGAGTTTCGCCGGGCCGATGCCCGGAACCGCCGACAACTGGGTCTCCGTCTGCGGGCGAATTCCCGCGATCATCTCGATCGTCGCGTCGTGCAGGATCACGTACGCTGGCATCCCCGTCGCTCTGGCGGTCTCGAGTCGCCATGCCTTCAGCCGCTCCACGAGATCAGCATCGGGTGTGAACGTCTCCGGTTCCGGCGTGAGCAACCCCTTGCGGTCCCCCGCACTGATCTCGTCGCCCCACCCAACCTGGAACAATCCCCCACCTTCGACCTCGATCCACAAACCGTCCGCATCTACTTCAGCCACATCTCCGCTGATGCCACCGGAGACGGAGATCGTCTCGCCCACTTCGACGCCGATTCCCCTGGTCTTACGCTCCGCCCGCTTCTTCCGCCTTGTTGGCTTCGGTTCGGCTCTCCGCGATGCCTGCCCCGTGAGTTCTTCGAGGAACGGGGATGGGTTGTCGGCGTCTGACAGGATCGTGACCTGCCTGATGCCTCGCGTGATCGCTACGTGAAGGATTCGTCGTTCCTCTTCGATGTCCGTTGCGAGATCGTGGGGGAGCAGTCCCCGGTCGACACCGAACACGAGGACTCGATCCCATTCGAGGCCTTTTGCTCGATGCACCGTCGACAGCGTCACCCCTTCCGAACCCGATCGGTCGATCATCTCGGCGAGCCACGGTTCGAAATCCGAGGCGGTCGGATGGATCGCCGCCGCTCGGCGGAGCGCAACGAGGTCGTCCGACTGCGCGGAACGGTCGGCCCGGCTTCGACCGCTGTCGAGTGCCAGTGCAGAGGACTCCAATCCGACGCGCCGGACCACAACGTCGAGGAGTGCGCCTGCGTCATCCTGTTCCGCGGCGATCGCCACCCGTTCCAGGTCGTCCACGAAAGTATTCCACCGCTGAGCCTGCTTGCCAGCCAGGTCGTCTCCCGATGCCACCACCCCGTTGATGTCGAAGAAGCGTCGTCCCCCAAGCAGATCGGCGGCAAGTCGGTTGAGTCCACGTGACGGTCTCCGCACCGCCGTCATCAGGTCTGCCCGCGTCATCTGTTCCGGATCGAGGCCGAGCCGCATCCATGCGAGCGTCGCGGAAACGACGGTGCGGGTGAGTATCCCCCGACCGATCGGCGACGTGAACGACACGGACCGTTCGGCGAGAGCAACATGAACAGGGAGGAGGGCGGAGTTGACCCGCGCCAGAACGGCTGTGTCGGACGGTTCTACCTCGTCGAGCCACTCCTGGATCAGATCCGCCGCCTCGAGGCCGAGGTGCTCTCCGTCGATGCGCTCAACCACAAACGCATCGGGTCGATCAACCGAATCGACGGCCGCCGTAATCGTCTTCTCGATCCGCCGATCGTTGTACGAGAGGAGGTTCGTGGCTGCAGCAACCACTGGAACCGGGCATCGGTAGTTGACCTCGAGGGGATGCGAGTCGGCGCCGGGGAAGATCCGCTCGTAGTCGATGAGATAGCCGGGATCGGCACCTGCATATCCGTAGATCGTCTGGTCGTCATCACCGACACCGAAGACGTCGAGTTGGGGAGAAGCCAGGAGTCTGATGAGAAGCAGGTAGGCGCCGGTGAGGTCCTGGAACTCGTCGACAAGCACGTGGCGGCACCGATCCTGCCACCGACGCCGAAGATCCGGATCGCCAAGCAGTGCTTCGATCGCTCCATAGATCTGTTCGTCGAAGTCGGCTTCGGTTCCCCGCCCCAGTCGCTCGCGATAGCGCTCGTACACAGCGGCGAAATCCGGAACGTCGTCGCGTTCGGCCTCGACCACTTCGGGCGGACGGAGAGCGATCCGAGTCTCTGAGAGCGCTTCGATGTAGGGGCCGATCGTGTCGGTGTTTGGTCGTCGGGGCGCCTGGACCACGCGATCGAGGATGGACCGCACGTCACGTTCGTCGATGAGTCGCACACCGGTTCGAGCCTCTCGGAGGATCTCCCAACCGAGGGAGTGAACGGTTCGGATGAGGGTGCCGCCGGCGGCTCCGGCCCGCTCCCGCAGTTCTGCCGCCGCGTTCGTGTTGTACGCGAGCGCACAGATCGTTGAGGGTTCAACCGCCCGATCGTCGAGGAGATGACGGAGACGGGCGGTGAGCGTCCGCGTCTTGCCGGATCCGGCCGGAGCGATGATTCGCGCCGGTCCGGAGGAGTGGTTGGCGGCGGCAGCCTGATCCGGGGCAAGTTCGCCGTCGACGGGGCGATCGATCGGTGCCGGGTCGAGGCGTCCCAGGGTCACGGTCTCGGCATGCACGACGGCCTCGCCCGTCTCGATCGGTCCGCGGGGCCCACCGTCGATCCATGCGGGGATTCCGTCGGGGAGGTAGACGTCGGCGGGGCCGCCTTCGGTGGCCCCGATCGCTGCTGCCTTGACCGCCCACCACCACTTGAGGTCGCTGTCCCGACCGTCGTAGCTGTTGGTCCACACGAGGAAGTGGAGGCGCTCGAGGGGGAACACGAACGTAGACCCGACCTCGTAGGGATGTCGGTGTTCGATCTCGGGAGCACGAAGGGCGGCCGGGTCGACGCCGAGTTCGATGACGACACGTTCCCTGCTCGACCATGCGCGATGGAGCCGGTCGATCGATGCTTCCGGATCGGCGAGGGTCGCCTCGTCGATGAGCACGAGAGACGCCCCCTCCCACGGTTCGGGGACGGATGCGCCGGGTTCGATCACAACGGATCGACCGAGTGTCTCAGGAGCGGTCACGGCGCCGAGGTTAGGGCGAGCCTGTGACGTGGAGACAAAGAGTGGCGGTTGCTATATCGAAACGATATAGTTATATCGATTCGATACATCGGAGACCGCGCGTGCTCGATTTCGCCATTCTTGGACTGCTTCGTGAACAGCCGCGACACGGCTACGAAATGAAGCGCGCCCTCGGCGATCTCGGCTTCTGGCAGGTCTCGTTTGGATCTCTCTACCCGGCGCTCCGGCGCCTGGAGAAGCAGGGGTTCATTGAGGCAGCCAAAGGCGAGGGGCGCCGAAAAGCGTATCGGGTGACCGAACAGGGACGCATCCGTTTCGGCGAGATGCTCGCCGACTCCGGTGACGATTCGGACCGGGATTTCCAACTCCGGCTGGCATTTCTCGGGTACGTCGAACCGAAGAGTCGTCTCGGGGTCCTCGAGGACCGCAGAACGGCACTCCAGGACCGGCTTCATGGCGCACGACGCTCCTTCCGGGGGGCACGGAGCAGCACCAGGAACCCGGACCGATATCGAATGGCGCTCATGGAGCGACGGGTCCGGTCGACCGAGGCGGACATCGCCTGGCTCGACGAACTCATCGCCGGCGAGCGAAGCGCTACGGCCGGCACGTGAGTTCACAGAACGAGGAGGAGACCATGTCCAACAAAGTACGGGTTGCGATCGCAGGGCTCGGTAACTGCGCCAACTCACTCATCCAGGGCGTCGAGTACTACCGCGACGCCGACCCATCTCTCAAGGTCCCCGGGTTGATGCACGTCGATCTCGGTGGCTACCACATCGGTGACGTCGAGTTTGTCGCCGCATTCGACGTCGACGCCACGAAGGTTGGCCAGGACGTCTCGAAGGCCATGTGGGCCGGGATGAACAACACGATCGAGTTCGTTGAGGTACCGAGTGTCGACGTCCAGGTCATGCGTGGCCCGACCCTCGACGGTCTCGGCAAGTTCTACGTCGACGAGGTCGAGGAATCGGCCGCCGAACCGGTCGACGTCGTGCAGGTTCTGAAGGACACGAATACCGATGTGCTCGTGTCGTACCTGCCGGTCGGCTCGGAGGTTGCCACCAAGTTCTACGCACAGGCGGCGCTCGATGCCGGCGTGGGATTCGTCAACGCGATCCCCGTGTTCATCGCATCGGACCCAGAGTGGGCACAGAAGTTCGTCGACGCCAACCTGCCGATCGTCGGTGACGACATCAAGTCGCAGGTGGGTGCCACGATCGTTCACCGTCAACTCGCCCGCCTCTTCGAGGACCGGGGCGTCAAGATCGATCAGACGTACCAATTGAACTTCGGTGGGAACATGGACTTCAAGAACATGCTCGAGCGTGAGCGTCTGCAGTCCAAGAAGATCTCGAAGACGCAGTCGGTGACGAGCCAGATCGAACGGCGCATGAATTCCGACACCGTGCACATCGGACCGTCGGACCACGTGCCCTGGCTCTCTGATCGCAAGTGGGCGTACATCCGTCTTGAGGGAACCTCGTTCGGTGACGTGCCCCTCAACGTGGAGTTGAAGCTCGAGGTGTGGGACTCCCCCAACTCAGCCGGCGTGATCATCGATGCCGTGCGTGCGGCGAAGATCGCCATGGATCGAGGTGTCGGCGGACCGCTCCTCGCACCGTCGTCGTACTTCATGAAGTCACCACCGGTGCAGTACCACGACTCGGTGGCGCACGACAACGTCGAGGAGTTCATCACAGGTGAAGGCGATCTCGCCTGCGACCTGGAGACATTCCTCTCCGCGTAACTCACCCATCAATCGAACGAGAAGGGCGGTCCTCCGGGACCGTCCTTCTCGCGTCGCGCCCGGCTACCCCACTGGATGGATCGACCGAAGGGGGATATGCTTGGAGGGTCTTCGACGAGGAGCCCATGACCGACATCAACTGAGGATCTCGCCACCTCCGGGTCACCGACCCGCCCACCAAGGGAGTTGCATGTCTGCCATCCACGTCTCGCACGTCTCGTACTCATACTCATCCGCCGTTCCCGTCATCGACGACGCTTCCGTCGACCTCGGTCCCGGATGGACCGGCCTCGTTGGAGCGAACGGAGCAGGGAAGTCCACGCTCCTCTCCCTCCTCGCCGGGAACCATCCACCGGACGCCGGTTCCATCACGTTCGTCCCGACGGGAGCGCAGGCGATCCTCTGTGAGCAGCGGGTCGACGACCGCACCTCTGCTAGTGAGGGATTCGCTGCTCTTTGGGATCGCGACGCGGTCCGTCTCCGAGCGCGATTGAACCTCGAGGCGGCCGACCTCGAACGCTGGCCGACGCTGTCTCCGGGCGAGCGGAAGCGCTGGCAGATCGGAACGGCGCTCTCCGCCACGCCCGAAGTGCTGCTGCTCGACGAACCGACGAACCATCTCGACGGCGAGGCTCGTTCGTTGCTGCTCGTGGCCCTCGGCGACTTCACAGGAACCGGGATCGTCGTCTCACACGATCGCGACGTGCTCCGCACGCTCACGACACACACACTCAGGATCCACCATGGCCTGATCCGGTTGTGGGGCGGTTCCTACGAGACCGCCCGTGATGCATGGGAAGCCGAGGCTGCCGGCGTCCGGCAGGAGCACGAACACCTGAAACGGGAGCAGAAGAAGACCAAGCGCCGACTTGCCGACCAGCGCCGGACGGCCCAGGAGAAGGATGCGAAACGCCGGAAAGAGGTTCGCGAAGCCGGGATTCACGATCTCGACACCCGCGGCGCCGCTGCGACCGGTCGCCACGCGGCGGGTCAGCGGGCGGGAGCCCGGGAGCGGGAGACCACTCGGGCGCGGCTTGAGTCCCTCACCACAGCGATCGAAGCAACCACCGTGGAACGGGTCCACGACGGTGCCATGGCGTTCCCCGCCGAAGGCGCCCGCAAGGAGTTCCTGGTCAGGTTCGACGGACCGGTGACGATCGCCGACGGCACGGTCCTATTCCGCGCCGATATAGCGGTGCGAAGAGGTGACCGGATCCACGTTGCCGGATCGAACGGAGTCGGCAAGACGACGCTCCTCGACACACTCGTCGGTGCCGCAGCGATCCCGACCGAGCGGATCCTCGTCCTCCAGCAGGAAACAACCAGGGAAGAAGCGCTCAGGTGGCTCGACACGGTCAGGGCTCTGCCGAAGGCGGAACGGGGACGCGTGATGTCCCTTGTTGCACTCCTCGGCTCGGATCCAGCGGCGCTCCTTGCTTCGGATCTTCCCTCTCCCGGTGAGGCACGGAAGGTCGCTCTGGCGCTTGGCCTGGGGACACCCACGTGGCTGCTCGTCCTCGACGAACCGACGAATCACCTCGACCTGCCATCCATCGAACGCCTACAAGGGGCATTGCGTGACTATCCGGGTGCGCTCCTCATCGTGACCCATGACAGCGATCTCGCCGGATCGGTGACGACCACGAAATGGACCATCGACCAGTCACGGGCGTTGACAATCGAAGGGGGTTGACAATCCAGGGTGGTTGACATACGGTTGCGCTATGGCCGTCCCGATAACCGACATGAGCCCCGAGGAGGCCGCTGCCGTTCTCTCCCGTTCGGATCCCGCGTGGGCAAGACGGCTTGTTGACGAACTCGATCGCACTATTCGCACGGATCCCCTGGAACGATTCACGGAGTTGTGGGATCTTTCGAACT
>JBLWQS010000008.1:0-14236 GCA_048452705.1 Acidimicrobiia bacterium | reverse complement strand
GTTCCTCGGTTACCTCGAACCCTTCATCGCTCTCGTCATCATCCCCGGGGTCGTACTCTCGTCAATCGTGATCCTCGCCGTGCTCGCGTGGAACCCGGCCGTGCATCCGTCGACGCGAAGACTCGCTCTCATGGTGTTGGTATTCCTCATCCTGATCATCAGTGCTCTCTCCATCATCGGAGCACTGCAAACATGAGGTGGACCGGGTGAGCGCGACCGCCACATTCGTCGTCGGCATCATCGGTAGCGGCATGCTGACAATCGCCGGCATTCTGGCCGTCGGTGTCCGGCGGGGCCCATCGGCGGGGCCCATCGCGACCGAAGAGACCAGACGCCGCAACTGATCTGATGGGTTCTCGGCCGAGACTCTGACGACCACGGAGAGATCGCTCCGGTAGCCTCATCGGAAGGCGACCCCGATCGACGCGACGACCCGTCGCGAGAGGAATCCGTGACAACGACGGCCGCAAGGCATCTCGGAGCAAGCAGTGGGTGATCCGTTCACCGCCGCCTCATGGTCGATGGGGTATACCCAGCTGGCCACCACAGCACCCCCGATTCGATCGATCGACGACGGAGACTACGAAGTGCCGGGGAAGGATCGGTCGTGGTGGACCGCTCGGCTCGAGCCTGCGATCTCGACTGGTCTACGAGACCTCGAGTGGCATCCATCGGAAGATGGAGACACCACCTATTGGGGAGTGAGAGGAACGTACGGGGGCGGATCTGTGTCGGCCAGAGTCCCGAGGTTGCTCGAGCACCGGGACGGCACACCGGTTTCCGATGAGATCATGGTGATCGCCGACTGCCACATCACACCTTCGAGATTGGGTTCGTGGGTGATCGAGTCTCCACCGAAGTGGTTCCGGAGACGCCGCGGATGGGCCCTCAATCGTCCGAAGTTCTCAACCGGCGATCCCTGGTTCGACAAGGAGGCTGGTTGCTGGGCCTGGGATTGCGCCGATGGGCCCGATGCGTTGTGCGACGCCCTGGTGCCGGCGCTCCCCACGATCCGCGAGATCCTCGACGCTCACCCGGGAGCGATCATCACCGAAGCAACGATCTCCACATGGATCCCCGACGAAGAAGTGAGCGAACGCCTTCCGAGATTGCTGTCCGCGGTCCGTAGTCCATCCCGGGGACCGGCGCCTTCCTAGGTGTCTCGCTCTTGCAGGTGGTAGGCGAGGATCTGGAGCTCTGTCGACAGGTCGACGCGGCGAACTTCTACGCCATCAACAGAAATCACGGTCGGGGCGAAATTCAGGATCGAGCGAACTCCCGCCGCGGCGAGACGTTCACCCACAGTCTGAGCCTGGGCCGACGGCGTCGCGATGATTCCGATCTCGATTCCCTTGTCGGCGACGATCGTTTCGAGGTCGGTCATTGATTCGATGGTTGTACCGCTGATCCGGCTCCCGACCTTGCGGGCATCGACATCGACGATCGCGGCGACCGAGAAGCCCCACTCGCCGAATCCACCGTAGTTGGCGAGGGCGCGACCGAGGTTGCCGGCTCCCACGATCACGATCGGGAACTCGTGAGTGAGACCGAGTGCCTTGCGAATCTGAAGCCGGAGCTCATCAACGTCGTAGCCCACGCCGCGCACACCCTGTGCCTCGAGAAACGAGAGATCTTTGCGGACCTGGGCGGCGTTGACGCCGGCGGTTCGGGCGAGGTCCTCAGATGAACAGGTCCCGGTTCCGGCCCGTATCGCCAGACACCGGAGATAGACGGGTAGCCGTGCGACGGTGGCATCGGGGATGTGCGTCCTCATGGCGAGCAGGATACCGGCCCGAACCGAACTCGGATCTGGTGTGACAGACAACAGACAACAGACAACAGACAACAGACAACAGACAACAGACAACAGACAACAGGAAGATACGGATACCCGATACCGAGTACCGACTACGGACTACTCCGGCGGAGCCGGAACTACCGGTATGCGGGTGCCGCCCGGTGAGCGGAACGTCACGGCCGTGCGAACGGCGAGTGGATATGCCTCATCGGCGCGCCCATCTCGCACGGCGATGGCTATCTGGCCGTATGAGTCAACGTGGATCAATCCGCTGCCGAAGGCGACGTCCCCGTACGCTTTGACCCAGGACATCGGGCGTTCGAGTCCCGAAATCACCATCGATAGGTCATCGCCGTGCTCGAGTCCGAGGGTCTCGAGGTCGGCGGGTGCGATGTTGGTCTGGGCGTTCCCGAAGTGATCGATCCACAGCACTTCACCCAGCACGCCCCCGATTCCATCGGGCTCCGCGAGGGGGATCATCAACGGGGTCACAGACCCGGGATCTGCGGCGGGTCCGAGATCGTCAAGCGAGGCCTCACCAGACGCGAGAACCGCTGCCGCCGGTCCGAAGACGTCCCTACCGTGGAACGTCTCGCCCTCGGATGGGAGACGGAATCGGGGATCCTCGATCAACACGATCGCATCTGCGCCTCCGACCATGGCGACGGCGGGTGCGAGAAGCCCGTTGTCCGGTCCAACGAAGAAACCCCACGGTGTGTGTGCCGCGATCGCGCGCCGTTCGGTGCCCACGCCCGGGTCGACAACGGCGAGGGCTACACCCTCGGGTAGGTATTGGATCGACCTCATCAAGGCGAGGGCGGCCGACTGGACATCGCCCCTCGGAAAGTCGTGGCCCACGTCGATGATGCGGCTACTCGGGGCGATCCGAGCGATCACGCCGTGGACAACACCGACGAACTCGTCGACACGACCGAAGTCAGACAGAAATGAGATGGGAAGCATAAGTCCGTAGTTAGTAGTCAGTAGCCAGTAGCCCGTAGTCCGTACCAACCGAACGCTAGCCCGCGCTCGGAACTCCACAATCCGTGACCCATACGGTCTACGGAATACGGTCTACGGAGTACGGCCTGATGGGCCCCACCATCCTGCTCGGGATAGTGCCGACGGCAGTTTCTTGCCGAGTTGCGTTTCGAGCCAGCGGGTCGTCTCGATCATCCGGTCAGGATCGATGCCGGTCTCGATACCCATGCGCTCGAAGAGGTAGACGAGGTCCTCGGTGGCAACGTTGCCGGTGGCGTTCGGCGCGAATGGGCATCCGCCCGCCCCTCCGACCGAGGCGTCGAGCACGGACACGCCAGCTGCGTATGCCGCGGCGGCATTTGCCACAGCAGTGTTCCTGGTGTCGTGGAAGTGACCACGCAATGGCACGTCGACAGCCGCCCCCACCGCTTCGATCACCGCGGTCACCTGCGACGGGACCGCGACGCCGATCGTGTCGCCCAATGCAATCTCATCGGCTCCGGCACTCGCCGCCCGGGCTGCAAGATCGACGACGGCATCGACGGGAACGGCGCCGTCGTATGGACAGCCGAAAGCGACCGAGATCGTGACGGTCGTCCGACGATCCTCAACCTGTGAGAGCATCGACTCGATCTCCGTCATCGTGGTCTCCGGAGTCGCTCCGGCATTCGCTTGGTTGAAACCATCGGAGGCACCCACAACAAAGTTGATCTCATCGACGGTGGTCGCGAGGGCTCGATCAAGACCTCTCCGATTCAGGACGAGGCCGATGAACGAAACGCCATCCGGACTCGGTCCGACGGCGTCGACAACAGCCTCGGCGTCCGCCATCTGGGGCACGCGCCCAGGATGCACGAACGAGGCAATCTCGAGACGACGAACACCCGCCGCGACGAGTCGCTCGATGAGTTCGATCTTGTCGGCGGTAGGAATCGTGACCGATTCGTTCTGGAGTCCGTCTCTCGCTCCGACCTCGACGATATCGACGCGGAGCGTGTCCTCGGTCCCGGCTTCGGGGTCCTGGGTGTCGTTCATTGGTGCTGCTCCAAGCATTGCGATGAGCCGCCTGGATTATGGCCCAGATCGTCTGTCCGTGCGACGACGGCTGCGAGACCGACACGCGGCGAGACACACGAGGGATGCGTGGACCAACAGTCCTCGGCGTGGCCCACGACCCGACTACCCTTGCCGCCGATGCCAACACTTCGATTGTTCGCTCGATTCAGAGAGATAGCCGGAACCGACACCGTCGTCGTCGAGGAGGGCACGGTCGGTGAGATCCTTGATCGCGCCGCCGCCGAGTACGGATCCGCGTTCGAGAACAGTCTCGCCAGTGCAGGCGTCTGGGTGAACGGCGATCCGGTCGATCGATCAGCACCTGTCGGTGCCGACGACGAGATGGCCATCATCCCTCCCGTCTCCGGTGGCTCGTACGCGGCCCCTCAGACCAGACCGACTCTCGCAGTTGATCCTGCGGAGAACATCCTGTCGGTCATCGTCCTTGCTGCACTCCTCGTTTCGGCGTGGGTTCCGCTCGAGTGGTTCGTGGTCATCTCAGTCGGTGCTGCACTTGCATGGCTCTGGGATCTTGCGGACACCAACTCCACGAGGGACGGTTCCATCAACCTCTACGCCACGCTGTTCGCTCCGCCCGTCGCGGCGGCCGCAACCTATGCGTGGGGATACGAAGGATTCGCGGGCGGGCTCGCAGCCGCGGTGCTGATCGTCGTCTTCTGGCCCATCTTCGAAGAGCGGTGGCGGGGTGTCGAGTCGATCGCCATGACGGCCGCGATCGCCGTGATTGCCGCTGCCGGCTCAGGTGCCCTCGTCATGTTGCGGATGATGTCGACCACCGTGGCCCTGTCCTTCATCTTGATCGTCTCTGTGGCGATCGTCGCTGCCCTGATCACTGCCGTGTACGGAGGACAGGCCATCGATCCGAACGTTGGCACACTTGTCGGAGCCCTCGTCGCCGGACTCCTGACCGGGGTCGCTACCACCGAGATCGATCTCGCGACCGGCCTCTTCGCCGCCGTTGCCGTCGCTGCCGGACTGATCGCAGGCAGAGTCTTCGGGTCCATGATCCGTTCCGGCTCGATCGTCCACACGGTCCGGCTGCCTGGACAGCTCACACCGCTTGACGGTCTTTGGCTCGCCGCACCCCTCTACTGGCTCGCGCTCGTAGTCCTCGGTTAGGACTGCGCTCACCCGGACTGTCCGTTTCTCGAATCGCGCATTAGCCTGATTCGCCTATGGCTTCGCACCGCGCCTCACGCGGCCTCCTACTCCTTCTCATCGTCGCACTCCTTGCGATCGTACCCATCGGCGCGTCCGCTCAGACAGAGGGTGATGTCGATCGGGCCGAGGGCCAGGTCGATCAGGCCCAAGGGAACACGTCACAGGCGTACTCACGGTGGCAGCAGGCACAGAACGACGTCGAGGCTGCGATCCTCGAACTCGACGTGGTCACGAGCCGTCTGGAGAATCTCGTCTACACGATCGGTCTCACCGAGAGCAGGATCGTGACCTACGAAGATGAGGTCGACACGCTCAAGGAGAACGCCCAGCAACTCTTCCTCGAGGCGTACACGTCCGGTGGCCGCGCGATAGTCTCTGCCGCCTTCGAAGCCGGCACGATCCAGGATCTCCTCACCTCACAGCAACTCATGAACAACGCTGCGAGCCGCGATCTCGCCGATCTCGATCGGTACCAAGCCGTGTCGAGGGAGATGGACCGCCTCAAGGTCGATCTTGTCGCTCAGCAGGTAGAAGTCGAAGCGGTCGAAGAGGAGACGGCAGCGGCCGCTGATCGAGCCAGCACGCTGAGCGAACAGGCACGGACCGTCTACAGCCAGGCCACCGCGGCCGAACAACGAGCGATCGACAACCTCGCCAAGGAGCGGCGCGAGCTCCAGGCTGCGGTTGCGCTCAAGAAGGCACGTGACGTCGCCGCAGCCAATTCCAAATCAGGGACCGCAGCCGGACTACCGCCCGCCGCAACCCCCAACTTCTTCTGCCCCGTCCAGGGCGGCGCTTCGTTCATCGACTCATGGGGCTTCCCCCGCTCCGGTGGCCGGCGCCACAAGGGCGTCGACATGTTCAACAGTCGCAACACGCCACTCATCGCCGTCGTCGACGGCCGAATCAAATTCTCATCGAACAGCCTCGGTGGTCTCTCGACCCACCTCTATGCCGCGGACGGCACCGTCTACTACTACACGCACCTCGAGCGGCACCCGACGAACATCTCCTCCGGTCAGAACGTGAGGGCCGGTACGGTCGTCGGATTCCTCGGAAACAGCGGCAACGCCCGCTACACGTCGCCGCATCTCCACTTCGAGATCCGCCCAGGCGGTGTGGCGGTCAATCCCTATCCGACCGTGCGCCACTACTGTCCCTGACATAGGCCACACACGGGGAGCCGCACCAGTGGAACCGCGCAGAAGACGTATCGATCAAGTGACTGATCCGGCCTATGTGCAGGATCTCGATTCACTGTCGATGGAGGAACTCAGGGACCGGAGACGGGTCCTCGACGATCTCGACACGGAGTTCTCGTTCTACCGTCGGATGCTCCACGGTCGCATGGATCTTCTCTCATTCGAGATGAAGCGACGATCCGGCGAAGAGACACGCTCGTTGATCGAGGCGCTGCCTCAGATTCTCGCCGATGGAATCGACGGTCCAAGCCGCAACACGATTCCGAAGGATCTCTCCCTGACGCTCCCCGAGCTCAGCGGCGCCGGGAATCGGTCGATCGATCGAGTGCTCGGAGACGGCTTCCTCGCTCATCTTCCGAGTCTCGAGGATGATGAACTCCAGGACATCCAGGAGACGCTTGCCGAGGCAGAGCAACAGATCTCAAACCAGCGGCGATCCGTCTACGACGTCTTCGACCTCATCAACGCGGAGATCACCCGTCGGTACCGCAATGGACTCGTCGACACGACCGACCTGTTCGAAGAGCAGTAGCCGCCTTGCGGTTCCTCACCGTCCGTACCGGTCTCTCTGAATCGAGCCACGAGGCGTCTGCCGTCGCAGTCGACGCCAACGGAGTCGAGTTGTACCGATCCGGTGATCCCGACCAACCCTTGTTCTATCGCTCGGCCGTGAAACCATTCCAGGCAACGGTGGCACTCGAAGCTGGTCTCGAGCTACCGGTCGAGCATCTCGCTGTTGCCAGCGCCAGTCACAGCGGCTGGCCGATTCACATCGCGATCGTCCGATCGATACTGGACGACTCCGGTCTCGACGAATCGGCGCTCCAGTGTCCCCCATCGTGGCCCCTCTCGTTGGGGGCGAGAGATCTCCAGGTTCGTCGCGGCGTCCGCTCCCCGAAACGGATCTTCCACAACTGCTCAGGAAAGCACGCCGCCATGCTGGGAGCGTGCGTGATCCAGGGCTGGCCGATCGAGACCTACCTCGATCCGGATCATCCGCTCCAGCGACGCATCGTCGAAATCGTATCCGACGCAACCGGAGTCCGGCCCGAGCCGGTCGGGATCGACGGGTGCGGTGCACCAACATTGCGCGGTTCGGTTCGCGGGCTGGCCCGGGCGTTCGCGAACCTGAGTTCCTCCGAGCGCTGTCGATCCGCCGCCGACGCGGTCTCCCGTTTCCCTTCCCTCGTCGCAGACAACTCCCGACCCGACGGCAAGCTGGCCCGATGGTGGGGTGGCCCGGTCAAGGTGGGAGCAGAGGGCCAGATCGGGATCGGCCGACACGGGATCGGCATTGCGGCGAAGGCCAACGCCGGAAAGCCTGAAGTCGCCGTCGCAGCAGTGATCGCGGTGGCCGACGAACTCGGTCTGATCTCCGACGTGATGCGCGAGGCGCTCGAGTCCGAAGCAGCGCCGCCTCTGCTCGGCGGAGGCAAGCCGGTCGGCGCCCTCATTCTGGAGTAGTTGATCATGGCCGATCTCATCGATACGTGGGACGACGTCCCGAAGGCCCTTGAACCCGTCGCACCGATGACCGGACCGTTTCCGACCGAGCCGTTCCTGGAAGCGTGGAGGCGACACCGCATCGCTTCGGATGTGGAAGCGCCCATCGCGGTTTCGGCAGCCGCGGCCGTGCCGCTCTGGATCGACCAGGGGGTGGTTCGTCTCTCGGGCGAGGCCGATCTGACCGACTACCACTCGCCTCTCGGTGACTCCTTGGACGAGTGCATGGCAATGGTGGCGAGGCAATACTCCGGACTCGGATTCTCGTTCGACAGCCTCCCGATCGAAGCCGCACGGCCACTCGCGTCGGCTCTCGCGGCCGCCGACGTCCCCTCTGCTTCCCGCCCTCACGGTGCCGCATTGGTCATCGATCTCCCTACCGATCACAAGGCATGGCTCGGGTCTCTCCCCAAGAAGCGGAGACACGAACTCAGGAGGAAGCGTCGCCGATTCGCCGAATCTCTCGGAGAGCCGCTGCTCGAACGTCGCACCGACCTCGAAGCCTTCGATGCCTTCATCACGATGCACCGATCGTCGCAGCACGACAAGGGTCAGTTCATGACGGAAGCGATGGAACGCTTCTTCTGGACGCTCATCACCGACGCGGGAGCAGCCGTCGATCTCCTCAGCGTCGCCGGAACACCCGTTGCGACGGCGTTCGATTTCATCGATGCCGACGCTCTCTATCTCTACAACTCGTCGTACGCCGAGGACGCCTCGGACGCCTCTCCCGGGATCGCGCTGCTCGCCCTGATGATCGAACGATCCATCGACGACGGGTTGCGCCGTTTCGACTTCCTCAAGGGTGACGAGCAGTACAAGTATCGGCTCGGAGCTATCGACCGACCGCTGACCGTCCTCCACGGGAGGTTCCCGTGATCGAAAGAGTCGCCTACCTGGCGCTGCACACGTCCCCCCTGCTGCAGCCGGGCGTCGGCAATGCAGGAGGGATGAACGTCTACGTCGACGAACTCGCCTGCACGATGGCCGGACGCGGAGTCGAATCCGTCGTCTTCACCCGCCGAACTGATCCCGATCAGCCGGCAACGATCGACGTCCGCGACGGGTACCGGGTCGTCTACGTCGATGCCGGACCGCCCCAGCCTCTGCCGATCTCCGACCTCATGGCGCATGTGGCTGAGTTCGGAGAGGGTGTCGTTGCAGAGACCAGGAACTCTGGATTCGACCTAGTCCACTCCCACTACTGGCTGTCGGGCTGGGCGGGTGTGCTGGTCAAGGAGGCGCACGGCCTACCGCTCGCGAATTCGTTCCACACGCTCGGTCGCGTCAAGGACGTCGCCAGGCGAGGCGACGAGGCACCATCGAGTGTCGCCAGGCTCCGGGCCGAGGATGGGGTCATCGCCGGCTCGGATTGCGTGATCGCCTCTACCCCGTATGAGTTCGATGACCTGATCGAGCACTACGCAGCAAGCCCCGAACGTCTCTGCATCTCCCAACCCGGCGTCGATCACTCCCTCTTCACACCCGGCGATCGCAGCGAGGCCCGATCCAAAATCGGGATCGGTGATGAACCGCTCATCCTTTGTGTTGGCCGGATTCAGGCACACAAGGGATTCGACGTGGCGATCGACATGCTCTCACTCCTCCCTGAGACCCTGGCTGCGGGATCTGGACGACCGGTGCTCATGATCGTCGGGGGTCCGAGCGGTCCGGGCGGTCCGGCGGAGGTCGAGCACCTTCGCTCTCGGGCGGTCGCGATGGGTGTCGCTGATCGGGTTCGGTTCGTCCCACCCCAACCCCACGGAAGCCTCGTCGATTACTACCGCGCTGCAGATCTCCTCGTCATGCCCTCACATTCCGAGTCATTCGGACTTGTCGCCGCTGAGGCCCAGGCGTCGGGTCTACCGGTCGTGGCCGCCCGCGTCGGCGGACTGCCCTACGTCGTTGGAGCTTCGACCTCGGGTCTACTCGTCGATGACCATGATCCTCACTCGTTCGCCGCTGCGGCGAGAGCCATCCTCGATCATCCAGGCTTCCGTTCGAATCTCTCGACCGGCGCAATCGAATTCGCAGCACGGTTCTCATGGGATGGGACCGCCGATCGTCTCCTCGACCTCTACGGCGGCATCGTGGGTAGCCGCGCCAGTGCGCGAAATCTCCTGTAGAGGAAGTTGCTGACACGACGTTGTGCACAAGCGCCTGTGGATAGCTGTGGATATGTGGAGAACGCGTCGCGGCGAAGGACAGATAGCCTCAATTGAGTCGAGATAGATAGCCGCAGAGCGCGGAAATCTCCTCTCCATGGCCAATCAGGGGGGTTGAACCCGGCTTGCAGTATCCGTAGGGTCGACTATGGATGGCCCAAGGTGCCGGAGCAGTCAAACCTCGTTCGGGGAAGTGCGGGGAACACCTGCAAAGGTTCCTCGGGCCATTCGCAGTGACAGACAACAGACAACAGACAACAGACAACAGAGGACGTTGCCGCGGATACTGGATACTCAGTACCGAGCACCGGGTACTGAGTACCGCCGGCGAAGCCGGCTCAGATCCCGAAGATCAACTGGCGGAGTCTGACGCGTTGCGTGTCGAACGTCTCGAGGTCCACTCTCATCGACCCCAGCCGAAGACCCCGCATCTCCTCGCCGTGATGGGTCGCGACTCGCAGCACACCGTCCGTCGATTCGACCACTCCGAGTCCGAGGCATCGCCCCTGGTCGTCTTGCACACCGACCAACATGCCGTTGAGTCGGTCGAGATCGAACTCCTCCGGCAGAGTCGGAGCGAACACGGTTGTCTGGACGCGCCACCGTTGAAGGGGTGACGAGAGCGCGGTGCGGAAGGCATCGGACTGCCTTGCCTGGCGATCCGTTGGGGATGGCAGGGGTGCATCGGTCGGCGGTTCAACGGTCGTGATCTTCGCCGAGAGGAACCGCCGGAGCATGCCGATGATCGGTTCGAGTTCCTCTCCACGTTGCAGCGCGACACCGAGTGCCGGCTGCGTCAACTCCCACAGGTGATACTTCAAGGTCTGGCCGACGACGCCGCCAACGACGCTGCTCGTATCGAGGATCACTAGATCGGCGCGGGAACGGGCCACCTCGACAAGTGAAGCCACGCCGACAACGTGCGGGAGCACGACCCCTTGCGGAGTGGTTGAGCCGACGAAGCGCATCTCGGCCGGTGCCACCGCCGCATCGAGGTCGGAAGGCTTTTCAATGTACTTCACACCGACACATCCCGGTGGCCCGGCGACCGTCGAGGCGACGTCACCATCGACGTAGGCAACTGTGCGGCCGGCATCGAGAGCATCGAGGGTGAAGAGTTTCGCGAGCGTCGTTTTGCCGGTCTCTGCGGCACCGAGGAGCATCACGACGCCGCTCACATCGGCAAGCCGCTCTCTCAGTGCCGAATAGGCCCGACCCGGCACCGCGCACCTCCCGATTGATGAACCGTCAGCATAGGAAGGGGCAGCCAATAGCCAAGAACGCATACCCAGGGTTGGTGTCCTTGTATATGACGCCGTCAGCCCGCGGAATGAAGGACTTCGTTGATCCAGGCGTCGAATACTCCGGCGGCCATCACTTCGACTCGTTCCTCTGAGGCAGAGAACTCTGCCAAAACAGCGTCGGGGTCGACGCCGAGGTCGATGGCCCGTTGACGACCGCGCCCGCTTCCCAACCACCTAGTGAGAAGCTCAGGCGTCACTTCGGGGTGGGGTTGGAGACCCAGAGCCGATCCGATGCGGAAGGCCTGATCGAAGCCACCGCCGGTGGCGAGAAGAACGCCCCCGGGTGGCACGTCGAACGTGTCCTGGTGGTAGCGGATCACCGGCCGTCCGGCAAGAGCGGCAACAACCGGATCGGCATAACCCTCCTGCGTCGCCTCGATGGGGGCGAACACAACTTCTGCCTGTTCGGCCAGATGTGCGCGTCCCCCAAGTGCGTCCGCGAGTAGCTGACATCCGAGACAGATCCCGAGGACCGGCACGCCGGCGTTCGTGCACTCCAGAAGGAACCGCTTCTCATCGAGGAGGAAAGGGAACTCTTCATCGTCGTACACGCCCATGGGACCGCCGAGAACCGCGACGCCGGATAGATCGCCAACCGCCGGCAATGGGTCCCCTGCGTCGAGGCGCACGACCCGCCAGTCCACTCCCCGACGGTCGAGAGCGTCTCCGAGATATCCCTGCGGTGCCATTTCTTCGTTGCGCAATACGACGATCGGTTTCACTCGTACCTCTCTCTCAATTCGCGGCGCATCACTTTCGCCGACGCAGTGCGCGGCAGTTCATCGATGACGACGACTTCCTCAACCCTGAAGAGCGGATTCAACTCCGATCGGAGGGCCTGCTGCATCTCGCCCTTCCACGTGTCCGGTTCCGGTTCGACACCAGGACCCGGCACGACGAATACGACGAGTCGACTGGGGCCGCCGCCGGGCGGGGCAACCGCCACCGCTGCGACTTCCACGATGCCTTCGATCCCTCCAACGGTTCGCTCGATCTCCGCAGAGGAGACCTTGATTCCGCCGAGATTCATCGTGTCGTCGACCCTGCCGAGCGCCCGGAAGTAACCACCGGGGAGTCGCTCCATGTGGTCGCCGTGGCGGCGTAGCGGGACGTCGGAATCGGGAAGGCCGTCGTAGTAGACGGCTCGATGGTCGCGGTTAAGCAGTTCTTGCGAGAGGCCGATCGATGGCGGCACGACGAACAGTTCTCCCTCGTCCGCCGGTCGACCCTCCTCGTCAAGGATCCGGATATCGAGACCGAGGGTCGGTGTGGTGAACATCGCGGGCACTGCATCATGGATGACGGTTCCGATCAGATAGCCACCGCCGATCTCGGTTCCACCGCAGTACTCGATGACCGGCACGCCACCGGCGGCATCCATCAACCAGGCATAGTCCTCCGGCACCGAAGCCTCGCCCGACGATGACAGGACCCGGACGTCGGTCCATCCGGCGCCGTCGAGCGCACCGCTCGATCGCCACACCGCGACGATCGAAGGAACGAGACCAAGGACCGTCACGCCCGCATCCCGAACGAAGTCGACGAATCCCCGCCCGGTTGGCGCGTCGTCGTACAGCGCCATGGTGGCACCGTTGATCAACGTCGCGTAGATGAGCCAGGGTCCGAGCATCCAACCGAGATTCGTGGGCCATGCCACGACATCATCGGCGTGGATGTCGTGGTGGAAGAAACCGTCCATCGCCCCCTTGATCGGCGTGAGGTGGGTCCAGGGGATCCCCTTCGGCTCCCCCGTCGTTCCGGACGAGAACAGAATGTTCATGTGGGCATTCGGTGGCCCGGGCACTGGAGTGAAGACTCGATCATCGCTGAGGAATCGGTCCCATGACACGTCGCCATCCCTGAGTGCGCCACTGCCGGTCTCAACGACAACACACATCGCGGCACCCGCCTCGACGACCTTGTCGTACATTGCGAGGATCCGGCCGGAGCGTTCGAAGCGGTCCTGGGTAACGACGATCTTCGGATTCGTAAGTCGCAGGCGTGTGTCGATCTCGTGAGGAGCGAACGAGTCGGCGATCGACACCACTACGGCGCCGAGCGCCACCGTCCCGAGATACGCTGCCACGGCCTCGATCGTCATCGGCATGGCGATCGCAACCCTGTCTCCTGTTCGAATCCCGTGCGCCGCCAGACCATTCGCGAATCGGTTGACGAGCGAGCGAAGCTCCTCGTAGGTCATCCGATGCTCGGCACCGCCGCGGCGGTAGATGACGGCCGTGTGCTCCTCGGAAGCGGTGAAACAAGAATCGACGATGTTCATGCGTGCGCCGGGAAGCCAGACCGGGTCCTCCGCAGGGCCCTTCACGATCTCTGACGGCGGCGCGGCGAAGACGATGCCAAGTCGATCGATAACCAGTTCCCAGAACTCGGAACGCGACTCGATCGACCACCGGTAGAAGTTCTCGTACGAGTCGAAGCCCAGGTCGTCCATGACACTTGTCAGATTGGCGTGTCCGACGGCGTCGGCATCAGGCGTCCACGATGGACGATGCGTCTCGTTCATGGGGCGAGATTAACCCCACCCCGGGCTCGGGTTCCGTAGAGTCATTCGTGTAGCCGAACCGAAAGAGAGGGGATTCATGTCGAATCAGTTTCGGAGGAACACGGCGGTCACGCTGAGCGTGCTGATGCTCGGGATGATGCTGACGGCGCTGCTCGCCGCACCGGCAAGTGCCGAGGTCACACGCGGGTCGTGCGTCGGACAGGCTGAGTTCCCGTCGAAGACCTCCGACAAGACCTTGACCGCCGATCGACCTCGATCCAGCGTCTTCCTGGTGCCGAAGACGGAGACCGTCACATATGCTGGCTCTCTCAGCGAAGGCGCTCAACCGTTCGACAGCCCGACCCCATTCGAGGGCGGCATGTCGGTCCAACTGCCCCGTACCACGTGGCAGTTCGCCACCTGGGGTGGAACATCAACGCAGGTGTCGGCCGATGGCGTCTACACGTACTCGGTACCGAGTTTCGTCCCGGCCGGGACCGGAGAATTCGAAGTCACCGGCTGGCATAAGCAGGGTGACGTCG
>JBLWQS010000007.1:0-14248 GCA_048452705.1 Acidimicrobiia bacterium | reverse complement strand
CCGCGGGAACCCATCCAGGCGATGAGATCGAGGCCGCATCAGCGCGGTCGGTCGAGATTCCCGACATCAGCGACGTGCGTGGCCAGGTCGCGGCCCGGGCAGCACTCGAAGTGGCTGCCGCCGGTGGACACCACCTGTTGTTTCGTGGACCACCCGGTTCTGGCAAGACGATGCTCGCCAGAACCCTTCCCGGTCTGCTCCCACCTCTCGATGACGGGGAAGCTCACGAGGTAGCGCTGGTCTGGGCCGCCGCCGGTCTGTCGCGCCCGGATCCGTTGGTGCCACCGTTCAGGTCACCGCACCACTCGGCGTCGATGGCGGCGTTCATCGGCGGTGGATCAGGAGTCCCGACACCGGGCGAAGCCGTTATGGCCCATCGAGGTGTTCTGTTCCTCGACGAGTTGGGGGAGTTCCCGCCTCAACTCCTCGACGCGCTCCGTGCACCCATCGAGGACGGTTCCGTGGTGGTAGCCAGGAAAGCGGCGACAGTCGAATTCCCGTGCCGAACACAGGTCATCGCCGCAACGAATCCGTGCCCGTGCGGCTTCGAGGGCGACCGGACGTACTCATGCGAGTGCACCGAGTCGATGAAGGCGCGGTACAAACGACGGTTCTCCGGCCCGTTCCTGGACCGATTCGACCTGCAGGTCGATGTGCCACGGTTGCGGATCTCGGAACTTGCAGGGCCGGCGGGGGAGAGCTCGCGCGATGTTCGTGCCAGAGTCACGGCGGCGCGAAGGCGGCAGTTCGACGAACGCGGGCGACTCAACCGCGAACTCGGCCGACGCGATCTCGATGCGCTGGAATGGACCGGCAGCGCCGTCGAGCGGCTGGGGAAGGCCGCAGCAGGAGATCGCCTCACGGCGCGAGGCTGGGATCGGATCCGGCGAGTCGCTCGCACCGTGGCCGATCTCGCAGGCTCTGACGTGGTCGACGGGGCCCATATCGAAACAGCGCTCGGGATGCGGGTGACGCTGTGAGCGACGATGCCCGCCTCCAGATGGCGTTCTCCGGGCTACACCCGATCCGATCCCGCGAACTGCGGGACCGATTCGGCGGCGCCTCGGGAGCCGTTTCGGCGATCTCTCGCGGCCGGGTGAAGGCATCCGAGGCGATCCGCACCAATCTTGTGATGCCGGCAGATCAGCGACGTGCCGAACTGGACGCCCTCGGGATCGACGCTGTCTTCCGGGACGGCTCTGCGTATCCGGACCATCTCGACGTGTTCGAGGATGCACCCGACGTCTTGTTCGTTCGCGGCGCTCTTCCCCTGATTCCCGGAGTCGGGATCGTCGGGACCCGGAAATGCACCGCCTACGGATTGGAACTGGCCGAAGCATACGGAAGGGCCGTCGCCGAAACCGGATGGCTGGTTGTGTCGGGCCTCGCCCGCGGCATCGACGGCGCTGCGCATCGCGGCATGGTGTCGGTCGGTGGTGTGGGGGTTGCCGTCCTGGGGTGCGGCATCGATGTGACGTATCCGAGAGAGCATCGGCGCCTCGGTGAGCAGATCCTCGAGGCCGGCGGAGCGATCGTTTCGGAGTACCCGCCGGGCAGCCGTCCCGACGCGTGGAGGTTCCCGCCGAGGAACCGGATCATCGCGGGGCTCTCCGCTGCCGTCGTTGTCGTTGAGGCGGCCAAGACCGGCGGAGCGTTGATCACTGCGGTGAAAGCGGCCGAGTACGGGATTCCTGTATTCGCGATGCCGGGCGACGTTGACCGTCGGACATCCGAGGGAACGAACCGGCTGATTCGTGACGGGGCGTTCCCGGTCTTGGATCCCGACGACCTCATCGAGGAACTCGACCTTGTGTACGGCCTCGCCCACCGCCAGCGAAAGGAGAACCCGGTCGATCAATTGGGTCGTTGACCTTCTCCCACGATGCCACGACCATGGCGTGATGCGCAATGGGGGCATCGACGCCGCCGTCAATGAATACCTGGAACGTCTCGACACGGAGCGAGGGTTATCTGGGCACACGGTTGATGCATATAGACGTGACCTCAGCCAGTTCACGACGATGTGTTATCGGCTCGGTGTTGAGCGCCTCGACGGTGTCGAACGGCGCACCGTTCGACGGTTCCTCTCTCAACTCACAACACTGCACTACTCCCGAAGGTCGGTGGCGAGAAAAGCCTCCGCCGTTCGGGCGTTCCTCGAAGACGCCGCGCGTCGTGGAGAGATCCCGGCAAATCCGGCGTCCGGGGTACCGCAGCCGAAGCGGCCGGGAACGCTCCCGAAGTCGATTCCGGCGCCGACCCTCGAACGGTTCCTCGACGACCTCGATGGATCCGATCCGGTCGACGTTCGAGATCGTGCGCTTCTCGAAGTCCTCTACGGAACAGGCATGAGAGTCTCGGAGCTCGCGGCGATGACGGTGAGTGACATCGGAGATGGAGCGTTCATCACCGTCCATGGGAAGGGCAACAAGGAGCGCGCTGTGCCGATCGGTGGCCAGGCGCGGCGAACGACCGAGTCCTACCTTGCCGAGGGACGCCCGAATTTCTCCGGGCCCAGCAGCGGAGATGCCCTCTGGGTGGGAGTCCGGGGAGGGCCGCTCGATTCGAGAGGCATCCGACGAATCGTCAAGAATCGCCTCGGTACGTTCCCCCACGCCCTCCGTCACTCGTACGCCACCCACCTCCTCGAGGGGGGCGCAGATCTGCGAAGTGTCCAAGATCTTCTCGGACACTCGGAACTGGCGACCACGCAGATATACACTGCCGTCACCCGAGAGCACCTCAAGAAGACCTATGAGCGGAGCCACCCACGTGCATGAACGCCGAACCGACGAACTCGTAGAGCTCTGGGAATCGTTCAAGACCACCGGCGACCAGCGCGCCAGGGAAGGCTTGATTCTCCACTTCTCGCCGCTTGTGAAGTTCGTCGCGGGCCGACTCGGCTCCGGGCTGCCCCGCAACGTCGACCCGTCCGATCTCGTGTCCTACGGGACGTTCGGCCTGATCGACGCGATCGACAAGTTCGAACCAGAGCGCGGGTGGAAATTCGAGACGTACGCCGTGAACCGGATCAAGGGAGCGATCCTCGACGAGTTGCGTGCCCTCGACTGGGTACCGCGATCTGTCCGAGCGAGGGCCCGCGAGATCCAACGCTCGATGGCAGAACTTGAACACAGCCTCCAACGCACACCCACGGAGGAGGAGCTGGCCGATCACATGGATCTCCCCATCGACTCCCTGCGTGATCAACTCGGTGAACTGTCGACGCTTGGATTCGTGGCCCTCGACGAACTTCTCAATCCGGACGAGCGCGACTCCTCATCGGTTCGCGACGTCGTGCCCGACTCCGGTGCGCTCGATCCGAGCGGATCCTTCGAGAAGGAAGAGACCCGCTACCTCCTCGCGGATTCGATCAACCGGCTTCCCGAGCGCGATCGCCTGGTCGTGACGCTCTACTACTTCGAGGGCCTCACCCTCGCCGAGATCGGTTCGGTGCTCAACGTCACCGAGTCCCGCGTCTGCCAGATCCACACGAAGGCAGTCCTGAGCCTGAGGAACCGATTCATAGAAGCGTAGGCCCGGCTTCGCCGGGCGTATTCAGTACTCAGTACCGAGTACGGACTACGGACTACTGGACCGCAGGTCCTACACTTCTTCCAAATTCGCACGTTCACTACAAACCCCTGAGGTCGGATCGCGGTTGCGGTCTGTGGGGTGTTACGGGTGGGCGGAGGCGTGAACCCGAACACAGGAGGAACCACATGTCCGTGGTGAGTATGCGTCAGCTGCTCGAGGCCGGAATGCATTTCGGCCACCAGACCCGTCGTTGGAATCCGAAGATGCGTCCGTACATCTTCACGGAGCGCAACGGGATCCACATCATCGATCTTCGCCAGACCCTCGAACAGGTTGAGAAGTCGTACAACCTCGTCCGTGACGCGGTTGCCGACGGCGGAACCGTGCTGTTCGTTGGCACGAAGAAGCAGGCCCAGGGCGCCGTTGAAGAAGCGGCCAACAAGGCCGGCATGCCGTACGTCAACCACCGTTGGCTCGGCGGCATGCTCACCAACTTCCAGACGATTCACAAGCGGATCCTCTACATGCTCGAACTTGAGCAGATGGAGACTTCCGGAGAGATGGAGTCGCTTCCGAAGAAGGAACGCCTCCGCCTCCGTCGCGAACTCGAGAAGCTTCACACCGTGCTCGGTGGCGTTCGCGACATGAAGCGTCCACCGGACGCCGTCTTCGTGATCGACGTGATCACAGAGCACATCGCCGTCGCCGAAGCCAAGCGTCTCGGGATTCCGCTCATCGCGATCGTCGATACGAACTGCGATCCCGATTTCGTCGACATTGTGATTCCAGGCAACGATGATGCGATCCGCACCATCCTGCTCATCAGCGACGTCATCGCTGAAGCGGCGAAGAATGGCCGTGAGATCCGTGAGGCGGGCCAGAAGGATGCTCCTGCCAAGGATGCCCCCGCCAAGGATGCTCCTGCCAAGAAGAAGGCCGCTTCGACGCCGGAGCCGCCAACCGAGACCGTGGTCGTTGAAGAGGTCGTCGTGGTGCTTGACGAGATTCAGGCAGAGAGCGCGGCCGCAGCAAGCGCCGACATCGAAGGCACCGAGAGCCCGGAGAAAACATCGTGAGCGACTTCAGCGCTAAGGACGTACAGGCCCTTCGCCAAACCACCGGCGCCGGGATGATGGACGCCAAGCGTGCCCTCACCGAGACCGGCGGTGACATGGATCGTGCCAAGGATCTGCTCCGCGAGCAGGGACTCGCCGACGCGGCCAAGCGTGCCGACCGTAGCCAGTCAGAGGGAGCCATCGGCTCGTACCTGCATCGCCAGGCCGACCGTCCCGTAGTGGGAGTTCTGATCGAACTCGCATCGGAGACAGACTTCGTTGCGAAGAGCGATGAGTTCCAGCAAATCGCGAACGACATCGCCATGCACATCGCAGCGGCCCAACCGCAGTGGATCTCTCGCGACGACGTTCCCGAGGATGCCATCGCAGATGAGAAGCGACTCATCGCCGCCCAGGCGGTCAACGAGGGCAAACCCGAGCACATCGTCGAGAAGATCGTCGAAGGGCGTCTCAACAGCTTCTACGCCGACAACGTGCTCTACGACCAGGAATTCGTCAAGAGCGACACGTTCGACGGCACCGTGGGCGAACTTGTCAAACAGCTCGCATCGAAGATGGGCGAGAACATCAGCGTGTCGAAGATGGCTCGATTGGCCATCGGCGAGGGGAGCTGATGCGCCGGGTCGTTCTCAAGCTATCGGGAGAAGCATTCGCCGATCCTGAGATGCAGTATGGGATCGACCCGACGATCGTGGCTCGCGTCGCTGCGGAGATCTCTGGCGTCCACAATGAGGGATACGAGATCGGGATCGTCGTAGGCGGCGGCAACATCTTCCGCGGCGTCTCTGCGGCTGCGGGGGAGATGGACCGTGCGAATGCCGACTACATGGGCATGCTCGCCACGGTGATCAACGCCCTCGCGCTGCGTGACGCACTCGAACGGGCCGGCTCGCCGGCTCGGGTCCAGACTGCGATCTCGATCCAGCAGGTGGCCGAGCCGTACATCCGGCTCAGGGCGATCCGACACCTCGAAAAGGGACGGATCGTCATCTTCGCCGGGGGCACCGGCAATCCGTTCTTCACGACCGATACGACGGCTGCGCTGCGCGGCGCCGAGATCGGAGCCGCCGCGATCCTCAAGGCCACCAAGGTCGATGGTGTGTACGACGCCGATCCGGCAACCACGCCAGATGCCCGTCTCCTCGGTGACGTCACCTACATGGAGGCCATCCAACGCCAGCTTGGGGTGATGGATGCGACGGCGATTACGATGTGCATGGAGAATGACCTTCCGATTCGCGTGTTCAACATGAATAGGCCCGGCGAGATTGCAGGAGCTGTGCGCGGAGAGGACGTTGGAACCCTGGTCCACTGAGGAGGCCCTGTGATCAACGACCTGCTGAAAGAAGCCGACCACAAGATGGATCAAGCCGTCCTGCACACGACGCAGGAATTCGGTGGAATCCGAACGGGGCGTGCGAATCCCGGACTTCTGAGCCGCATCACCGTCGACTACTACGGCACGCAGACCCCACTTCAACAGATCGCAGGATTCAGCGTTCCAGAAGCCCGACTCCTAGTCATCCAGGCGTACGACAAGACCGCGATTCCCGCGATCGAGCGGGCGATCCAAGCGGCCGATCTGGGCCTCAATCCTTCCAACGATGGAAACGTGATTCGCCTCGCTTTCCCATCGCTCACGGAGGAACGTCGCAACGAACTCATTCGCGTTGTTCGCAACCTTGCCGAAGAGGGGCGGATCTCGATCAGGAACGTGCGGCGCCACTGCAAGGACCGCCTCGAATCGGAGGACGTGTCCGAGGATGACATCCGACGGGGAGAGAAGGTTCTCCAGGTCAAGACGGATGAACACATTGAGCGTCTCGACCAGATCCTCGCGGCGAAAGAGGAAGAACTCCTCGAGGTATAGGGGAGACCTGAGCGATGTCCACTGAAGACGACCGCACACCGGAAGACGACACGGCGCGTGAAGACTCCGCGACATCGTCCGATAGCCATGCAGCCGTTGCGGGCTTCGAATCGACAGATGCGCCGCTCGAGCCGTTTGGGGAAGTACTCTCAGGGGTCATGGAGCCACACGACCCCGACGCCACTAGCGAACTTGACCTGCCCGGCGTGAACGAGAACTTGAATCCCCATCCAGCCGACGCCGATCCAGGTTTCGATGGATGGCTCGACGACGACGATGGCTCAGCGAAGAGCGACGACCCGTACTCCGCGTTGTCAGAAGCCGATAAGGAAGATGACGCCGCCTCGGAGATCGCGGATTGGATGGCGTTCACCAGCGCCGCCGCCGATGAGCCACCGGCTGTCGACGAAGTCGAGGTTGTTGTCGACGTCACCGACACGGTGGTCTCCGAAGAGGAGACGGCCGACGTTGAATCGACAGGCGAGACCGACGGCGAGGGCGCTGCGGAAGAGGAAGTTGCAGAAGAGGACGATGAGGAAGAAGATCTTCCGTTCGTCCGAATCGCAGACACCGATGGCGACGATCCCCACGAGGACACCGTTGAAGTCGTCCTCGTGGAGTTAGATGCGGAGCAGACCGACGTCGAGGACGACGAGCCGTTGGGCGATTCGGATGACGACCATCCCCTGGGCGCCGTTGCGGACGAGCCATCAGAGGAGATCGCTGCCGCCGGAGCATCGTTCGACGAGGCCGACGAAGGCGACCCTGAGAGACTCGCGGTGTTGCCCATCGTGCCGATTGCTGTCACAGCGGCAACGAACGATGATGTTCCAGAGACCCACGTCCACACCCATACCCACACCGATACTGATGACAACCCGGCACCCGAATCCGACGATGACACGGGTGAGATCCCGATCATCGGATTGGTGGATCCCGACGCCGAGTCGAAGGGCGACGCCACGATCTTCGATGGCGAGGACTTCACCGAAGAGCACTATCTGGACGCGGCGACCCGTGAGCACCACGATCTCGCAGCAGCGATTGCCGTAGCAGAGTCACAGGACACCGAGCAGGTAGCCCTCTCCGCAGCGATCCCCGGTCTTGACTCCGGTGTCGTTGGATTCGATGACGTTGTCGAAGCTCAGGGCGACGGGGCATCGGCGCCGATCGCCCCACCGAAGTCGTCGGATCTCGTCCTTCGAGTCGGAACCGGTGTGGCGCTGATCGCCGCATTCCTTCTCTCACTGCTCTGGCGACCGGCGATCATCGTGCTCGCGCTTGCAGTCTTCGTGATCGCAGCTGGGGAGTTCTACAGCGTCCTCATGCACCGCAAGTACAAGCCGTTGTCGATCTTCGGATTCCTGGGAATCGTCGGAGCTGGTCTCGGTGCGGTCGTGTGGGGAGTCGTGGCGATTCCGCTCGCGTTCGCTCTGATGATCACGGTCATCCTCCTTTTCGATGCTGTCAGCCAACGTCGGCAGGGTGCCGTCAGCGGATTCTCGCTCACCATCCTCGTGGCGGTCTGGATCGGCGGACTCGGAGCCTTCGCGTTCCCGATCATCGCAGCCGACAACTACCAGGCTCTCGTGCTGACCGTCGTGGGAATGGTCGCCCTCGTTGACATCGCCGCGTACTTCGTCGGCAGGACGATCGGACGTCGACCGTTCGCCCCACAGATCTCTCCGAAGAAGACGATCGAAGGCTTCATCGGCGGCACACTCATGGCCCTCCTCGCCGGAGCCGCCGCCAGCTTCTTCGTCGAAGCCATCGACCTCCCCGCAGGACTCGTCCTCGGTGTTGTCGTTGCCGTCTTCGCTCCGCTCGGAGATCTCTCAGTATCGGTGATCAAACGATCGCTCGACATCAAAGATATGGGCTCGATCCTGCCCGGTCACGGCGGTCTCCTCGACCGGATCGATGCCATCATCGCCGTCGTCCCGGCAGCCTGGGCGACATTCGTGTGGCTCGGTCTGCTCTGACCCCGATCGTCGTTCTGGGTGCCACCGGCTCGATCGGCCGGCAGACGCTCGACGTTGCCGATCGCCTCGATCGAACCGTCGTCGGACTCGCTACGGGATCTCTGTCAGACGAGATCATCGACCTGGCCGGCCAATACCCCGACGCACGTATCGCCGTCGCCCATGTGCCGGACCGTCCCATCGACGCGGCGCTCGAGCAGCGGATCGATTTCGGATCAGAAGCTGTTGCGTCGCTTGCTGCGATGCCTGAGATTGTCGTCGTCAACGGCATCGTCGGTGCTGCCGGGCTCGAGCCCTCGCTGGCCGCTTTGGAGAGCGGGAACAGGCTCGCCCTCGCCAACAAAGAGAGTCTCCTCACGGGTGGTTCTCTCGTCCTCTCTGCGCTCGAGTCGGGTGGAGGCGAACTCCTTCCGGTGGACAGCGAACACTCGGCCATCTCCCAATGCATCGAAGGCGAATCCGTGGACGCGATCCGTCGGGTGATCCTCACCGCTTCGGGCGGCCCATTCCACGCGCATCCCGATCTTGATCTCGAACACGTGTCGGTCGACGATGCGCTCGCACATCCGACGTGGGACATGGGGAAGAGGATCTCGATCGACTCGGCGACGCTCATGAACAAGGCATTCGAAGTGATCGAGGCGCACTTCCTGTTCTCACTCGACTACGACCAGATCGATGTCGTCATCCACCCGGGGAGCTTCGTGCACTCGCTCGTCGAGTTCATCGACGGTGTCGTGAAGGCCGAGCTCGGTCCGCCCGACATGCGCAAACCGCTCCAGCGTGCGCTGACCTGGCCCGGCCGCATGCCTGCACCGACGGAGCCGGTCGATCTTCTGGGAACTGCGCTCACGTTCTCCGCCCCCGATCGCGAGCGGTTCCCGGCCCTCGATCTCGGCTACGAGACGGGCCGCCGCGCTGGGAACGGACCGGCGGTCCTCAACGCGGCCGACGAGGTCGCCGTCGCCGCCTTCCTGGAACAACGGATTCGATTCACAGAGATCGTCGAAGTGGTCGCGAGCGCCATGAGCGCCGTGCCGCCGGCACCGATCTCACGACTGGCCGATGCCCTCGAAGCAGACGCTGCCGGACGTGCCGCGGCTGCAGAAGCGATCGCATTTCGGACCTCCCGGTAGTTGGGTATGGCCGGTACCGTTGATCGCATGACACCGACCCCGGGCACCAGCTGATGGGAACCGCCGTGATGCTGATCGGCATCGTGCTGATGATCGTCATCCACGAGGGTTCCCACTTCGCTGCTGCGAAGGCGTTCGGGCTGAAGGCAACCGAGGCGTTCTTCGGTTTCGGCCCTCGCATCTGGTCGATCACGCGCGGCGAGACGGAGTACGGCGTCAAAGCCATTCCGCTCGGCGGATACGTGCGCATCATCGGGATGAATCCGCTCGAGGAGATCGATCCCGAGGATGAGGATCGGACCTATCGGAGCGCGCCCTTCTGGCAGAAGTCCATCGTGGTGCTTGCCGGCATATTCAGCCACTTCGTCATGGCGACGCTGCTTCTGATCACGGTGTTCGCGATATGGGGTGGTGTGGCGACGGACGAAACCGGTGACCGGATCCCGACGCTGACCCTCTCCGCTGTCGCTCCCACCACGCCAGCGGGAGACGTCTCGCCTGCGACGACGGCCGGATTCGAGGAAGGGGACCTGCTCCTGGCATACGAGGGGACCCAGATCACGTCCTGGGACTATTTCGTCGAACGAGTGAGAGCCGACGGTGGGGGGACGGTTCTGATCGGCTTCGACCGCGACGGTGTGGCCGGTGAATCCCTCACGACGCTCGCGTTCGCCGACATGCCGGTCATCGTCGATGGTGCGATCGTCACCGATGAGAACGGCGACGCCGTCACCGAAGTGGTGGGCTACTTCGGAGCAGCCCCCGAGATTCTTCGGGAGCAGATGGGCGTCTTCGGTGTCGTGGGCGCCGCTTTGAGCGGTGTCGGCGAAGCCATCGTGCAGAGCGTTCAGGGACTCTGGCAGCTGGTCATCGGATTCCCGAAACTCTTCATGTCGGTCTTCGGAGGGAGCGAGGAAGTCCTCGACGAGGTCCGACCGATCAGCCCGATCGGACTTGCCAGATTGGCCGGGCCGATGGAGAGCACCTTGATGATGTTGGCTCTCGTGAACGTCTTCGTCGGAGTCTTGAACTTCATCCCCCTCTACCCACTCGACGGCGGACACTTCGCCGTGGCCCTGTACGAGAAGATCAGGGGACGCGCACCGGACGTCACCAAGTTGATGCCGGTCGCCGCCGTCGTGATCATCTTCCTGATCTCGATCGGCCTGATGGGCGTGTACCTCGACATCTTCAAGCCATTGGAGCTGTAGCCGGCCTCCGGCCGGCGGTACTGAGTACTGAGGTGAGTACTCAGTACAACCGCAGGTTCTACTATTCCTCCCATGGCGATTGAACGGCGGAGCTCACGGCAATTGATGGTTGGGGACGTTGCTGTCGGGGGCGGTGCCCCGGTCACTGTTCAGTCGATGACCACTACCAAGACCGCCGACGTCGACGGCACCCTTGCCCAGGTCTATGCCCTGAGCGGCGCCGGAGCGGACATCGTGCGGATCACGTGCAACGACGTCGACGCGGCACAGGGCCTCGCGGAGATCGTCCCACGCTCACCGGTTCCGATCATCGCGGACATCCACTTCCAGTACCGGCTTGCGTTGGCCGCGCTCGAAGCCGGTGTGGCAGGGTTGCGACTCAATCCCGGGAACATCCGAAACGAAGAGCACATCAAGACGGTTGCTCGCGCTGCGGCCGACGCCGGGGTCTCGATCAGAGTCGGAGTCAACGCCGGTTCGCTCGACAAGGACCTGCTCGAAGAGTTCGGCGCTCCCGTCCCCGAGGCACTCGTTCGGTCGGCACTGGCGGAGATCCAGTATCTCGAAGACGTTGGATTCCACGACATCAAGATCTCCGTCAAACACTCGAACGTGCCGCTCATGGTGGAGTCGTATCGCCTCCTGGCTGAGAGGATCGAGTACCCCCTGCATCTCGGTGTGACAGAGGCAGGACCACCGCCCGGTGGCCTCATCAAGTCGGTCGCAGGGATCGCCACGCTGCTCCTCGAGGGTATCGGGGACACGATTCGATTCTCGCTCACGGCCGATCCCGTTGAAGAAGCGAAGGCCGGCCGGCAGCTCCTCGAATACCTCGGCCTACGGGAACGCACCGGTCTCGATCTGATCGCGTGTCCGTCGTGCGGACGGGCCGAGGTCGACGTCATCCAGGTCGCTGCAGACGCGACCGCTGCGCTCGAAGCCGCGAAACTGCCGATCCAGGTTGCGATCATGGGGTGCATCGTGAACGGCCCAGGCGAAGCCCGCGAAGCGGACATCGGAATCGCTGCCGGTCGCGGCAAGGGTCACCTCTTCATCAAAGGCCAGGTCGTGCGCGTCGTACCGGAAGCCGAGATGGTTGATGCACTGCTCGACGAAGCGCACAAGCTCGTTGATGAGGGGGTCGAGGCAAGACTCGCCGCTGCGGACGTCTCAGCGGCCGATCTGGCGTTCGAGGAGCGAATCGAACTCGTTGAACTCCAGGGTGACGCGAATCGGACGGCCGAGCGTCGCTCTGCCGTAGCGGACGTCGTTGCAGGGGACGAGGGATGACCTTGATCCGTGCCGGTATCGCGATCGTGGGACTCACCGTGTTCGCCGCCGCCTGCACATCGTCTGCCGCACCCGCTGAGACGACGATTCCGACAGCATCCGACGTCACCGTGGCATCGGATCCCTCGCAAGTCACCATGGCCGAGGGCATCTACGAGTCGGTCGCTCCCTCGATCGCTGCGATCACCACGGAGATCGCCGGGGGAAGCGGTGTCCTCATCGACGGCGAGACCGTCCTTACCGCGGCCCACGTCGTCTGGCCGTACCGGGTCGTTCGGGTCGTGTTCCCGAACGGCGAAGAGATCCAAGATGCACCGGTGGTCGGCTGGGACCCGTTCGGAGACCTCGCGATCATCGATGTGTCGGGTGCGACGAACCTTCCCTCACCGGCCGAGATCGGCGATGGGGAGGACATCCCGCTCGGTCGACCTGTGTATCTCGTCGGGTACCCGGGCGAGTCGGAGGAGTATCCACAGCCGACGATCACCGAAGGCATCCTCTCTCGCACTCGTGAGTGGGAGACCGAGCAGTGGACGTTCCTCCAGTCCGACGCGACCGTCGTTGGAGGACAGAGCGGAGGAGCGCTCGTCGACGAAGACGGCACGGTGATCGGCATCACGAACTTCAGCTTCCTCGAAGAGTTCGGGCTCTCCGGGTCCCTCGCCGATGGCGCGAGCAAGGTTGAGCGGATGCGAGCCGGGGAAGACGTTGGCGGCCTCGGGGATCGGTTGCCACCGCAGGGGACCGGCACGGACATACAGACGGCCTCGTTCGAGAACGTCTGGCAGGACCACGTGTTCGTCTTCGAGGCTCCCCTCTACTCGGATGTTTGGTTCGAAGCGTCGAGCGATGCCGATGTGTCTCTGATGCTCACCACCATCGACGGGTTGGAGATCGCTTCGGCCGACGAGGGCATCGAGGGTGAGGAAACGATCGAGGAGTTGATCACCTTTCGGGGACCCCATCTGCTCCGGATCGAGAACTTCTCAGGTCCCGGTGACGCGCGGCTCAGATCGAGTGTCGACCTTGTGGAGTGGCTCGATCCCGATGACGGCCGAATGCTCACGAGAGAAACCACGATCACCGGCAACGCCGACTACCCGGGAGACTTCGACTGGTATCTGGTCGACCTCGGCAAGGGGCAATCGATAACCATCGACGTGGACATGATCGCCTTCGACGCCGTGCTCATGGTGGACGGGCCCGAAGGACTCGGCTACGTGCACGCCCTCGATGATGACAGCGGCGGGGGACTGTTCGGCACGAACCCCAGGATCGTCTTCACGGCCACCGAGACGGGAACGTTCTTCGTCATCGTCGCAGACAGCGGTTCGACGGGCCCAGGGGCGTACCGGCTCACCGTCGACTGAGGCCGCCTTCGGCCGGAGAGGCAGACGACAGCAAACAGACCACAGCTAACAGCCAGACAAGAACGCTGACTGCAATGTCTGTTGTCTGTTGTCTGTTGTCCGCTCTGTCTGTCACCTTCCACTAAACTTCCGGTCTCCCGAGAATCACTGGAGCCCTTCCGTGCGTTGGTCACAGGCGTTTATCCCAACCCTTCGAGACGATCCGGCCGATGCCGAGGCGGCGAGCCATCGGTTGCTCGTCAGAGCCGGCTACATCCGGCAACTGATGTCCGGCGTGTACTCGCTGCTGCCGCTCGGCCATCGGGTCCGCAGCAAGATCATCGAGATCATTCGCGAGGAACTCAACGACATCGGAGGGCAGGAGCTTCTTCTCCCTGCACTGCATCCTCGCGAGATCTGGGAGAAGACCGGCCGCACCGAGGCAATGGCCGACATCCTGTTCACGCTGAGCGATCTCCGGGGCGGCGACGCCATCCTCGGACCGACACACGAAGAGATCTTCGCCACCGTCGCCACCGAACTCACGTCCTACAAGCAGCTTCCTCAGCTCTGGTATCAGATCCAGACGAAATTTCGTGACGAAGCCCGACCCAAGTCGGGTCTGCTTCGGGTGCGTGAGTTCACGATGAAGGACTCCTACAGCTTCGACGTCGACACGGCCGGTCTCGACGTGCAGTTCGATCGGCATTTCGCGGCCTACAAACGCATCTTCGAGAGGCTTGGCGTCACTGCCGTGGCCGTTGAAGCATCGTCGGGTGCGATGGGGGGCTCCGATT
>JBLWQS010000006.1:0-14927 GCA_048452705.1 Acidimicrobiia bacterium | reverse complement strand
CACCGCTCGCATCGAGTCAAGAGGCCAGACCGTTCCGCCCGCTTCGTTGTGGGTGTTCTCCATGGTCACGAGCGTCGTTGGATCGAAGAGTCCTGGTGGGAACTCGGGCGACGGACCGGGCGCCGCGTCGACGACCTGATCTGGTGTGAAGATTCCGTGGACACCACTAACCGGGATGATTGTGACGCCGGCGAGCGCAGCAGGAGCGCCACTCTCGTGCACCCGGATGTGCGACTCGGCGTCCATGACGACCCGGTCACCGTGGCGCGTGTGGACCCGGAGAGCGATCTGGTTCGCCATCGTTCCCGAGGGCACGTAGACGGCGGCCTCTTTGTCCAGGAGTTCTGCGACTCGCTCTTCGAGCCGGATGACGGTGGGGTCGTCTCCAAGCACATCGTCTCCGACCGGAGCCGACGCCATCACAGCTCTCATCTCCTCGGACGGGCGTGTGACAGTGTCGGATCTGAGGTCGATCATTGGAGTTCCCATCCATCGGCGGTGAACATTCGGGGGTGAACGGCAAAGGCAAGTGATCCGTTTGCCTGTCCAACGTCCTCCCACTTAGCGATGTTGAGATCGAATGCCAGGACGGTGGCGGTCTTCACAACGATTCGGCCACCGGTGATGTGCTGTGCCAGGAGAGACCACGTTGGTTCGTGGCCCACGAGCATGAGCCGCTCGGCGTCCTCACCACAGCGGGCTACCACACCAAGCGCCGACTCGGGCCCGGTTCCGTAGAGCTCCTCGGCGATCTCGAGACGACTGCCCCATCCCCCGGAGATCCGGGCGAGCGCCGCCGTGGTCTCCGCGCGGACCGCAGGAGATGAGATAACGAGGTCGGGAATCTCGCCCATCTTCCTGAGAACGAGACCCATGGTCGCCGCGGCGCGTTCACCACGGTCGTTGAGGGGCCGCTCGCGGTCACCTTGGGCGTTGGTGTTCCAGTCGGACTTGCCGTGGCGGAAGAGCATGAGACGGAGCATGAGGTGAGGATACTTCCCCGGCTCAACCCGTGACCGACAGGGCGAGGAGAACCTGGGCGAGGTAGTAGAGGGGGAGTCCCCAGACGCGGTTCGCCGTAGCAGGCGCAACGAATTGGTTCCTCGCAACGAAGAGATCCGAGGCGAAGAACAGGGTCGCCCCAAGAGGGATCAGCCATGTGGAACCATCTCCGAAGGTCCCGAATGCGAGGACCACCATCACGGAAATGACGACAACGTATGCAACGACCGGCGCCGCCATGTCACCCACGTGCGGTGCGAGCCAGCGCCAGACGAACACGGCGATGATCGCGACGATCGCCGCCGCCACCGCACCCACGGCCGGGTCTACGCCGAGCGAACCGAATGCAACGGAGAAGGCGACGTGCCCGAGGAGGAACGCGACCAGGCCACCGAGGAACGCCTGGCGCGATGCGAATGTGAGGAGGAGATCTCCGAGCCATGAAAGCGCCAGGGCGACGAGGACGATCCGCCCGTAGGGGTGCGACAGTGCCCCAACCGACAACGCAACGGCGATGAACCCGGTCGAGGCAAGCATCTTGAACCAACGGAGTGCCGGGGAGGCCGCCACCTCAGACCACACGAGTGCTGCGACGAACACGGCGGTGAAGAGAACGGCGAATGCGGTCATCGCCGGTGAGCCTATCGTCTGGAACAGCAGCACTCACATCCATCCGAGGAGAATTGGCATGAAGATCAACGAGACCATGACCGCAGCGTTCAACGACCAGATCACGATGGAGCTCCAGGCGGCCCACAACTACCTGGCGATGGGGGCCTGGTTCGAGTCCGCCGGCTTCTCGGGAATGGCGGCATGGATGCACGCCCAGGCGGCCGAAGAGACCGAGCACGCTATGAAGTTCTACCAGTTCGTTCTCGATCGCGACGGGCGTGTGGTGCTCGGTTCGCTCGCTGCACCGCCGGCCGAATTCGAGAGCGCACACTCGGTGTTTGAAAAAGGGTTTGCGCAAGAGCGTGATGTCTCAGCGTCGATCAACAATCTCTACGCGCTCGCCCTGGAAGAGAAGGACTTCGCATCGCTTCCGCTCCTCGACTGGTTCATCACCGAGCAGATCGAAGAAGAGGCAACGTTCTCGCAGATCCTCGACGACCTTGCACTCGCGGCCGGGGGAGCTCAGCCGATGCTGTTCCTAGACCGAGAGCTCGGCGCTCGCAGCACCGTCGCCGAATAGCAGGCGACACCCCCCCCAGGCAACGGGCGACGGCTGAAGAGGTAAGCAGGCGACACTCTTTTTCCCCCTGATGGGGAGGAAGAAGACCTGGGCGACTCTTTGCCGGGGTCAGATTGGGGGTCTTTGGGCTGCCCATGGTTTGGCTCGTTCTAGTTGGCCGGCCAGGGAGAACAGCACTTCTTCCGCACCGAACCGACCAAGGAAGTGAGAGCCGACAGGGAGGCCGTCCGCCGTCCAGTGGAGCGGGACCGACATTGCCGGAAGGCCGGCGAAGTTCCCGAGCGGTGTGAACGCCACGTAGCTGAAGATCATCTCGACGAACTCATCCCACGGCAGGTTCTGGTCAATCCGGCCCAGTGGAACGGGCGGCGATCCGAGCACCGGTGTGAGGAACAGGTCGTGATCGATCATGAAGTCACCGGTCTCGTGAGCAATGGCTTGCATGGCGTCTTCCGCCCCGAGAAGATCGACCTGTGACCGGGTCCCCGACCGTCTGGCGAGTTCGAACGTAAACGGCTCGAACGCGGGCATTCCGGAATCGCGCTGGTCGTAGCGGCTGATGAATCGCATCGTCCTTCGGTCGCCCGCATAGCGGCGGACATGTCCGAGGGTCGGCTTGAGTTCTGTCGCTCCATCGAGCACGAGTCCGAATCCGGTCGCAGCGAGTGCAGCCCACAACTCGAGGAATGCATCGGCGAGCACCGATCCATCGACGTCGGGTTCGGCCTCGACGACGTCGTGACCGAGGCCCTCGAGCAGTGTTGCCGTCTCGAGAACGGCGGCTTCGCACTCGGGATGGACACGGGCGCCCCGGAAGTCCCTTGTGCTGAACGCGACCTTGAGACGATCGGGATCCCGGGTCACGGCGTCGGCGAACGGTGCTGAGGGAGGTGGGGCCCAGTATCGATCTCCCGGCACGGGTCCGTGAACGGCATCGAGGAACGCTGCACTGTCTCGAACGGTACGTGTCAGGGCGTGTTCCACGGACAGGTAGTCGATCGACGTCCCCGGCCTTCTTGGATTCCGTCCACGGGACGGCTTGAGGCCGAATAGCCCGGTGGCAGACGCAGGGATCCGAATCGAACCACCCCCGTCGCTGCCCTGGGCGAGGGGCACGATTCCTGCTGCCACGGCAGCAGCCGCACCACCGCTGGATCCTCCCGCTGATCGACTCAGGTCCCAGGGATTCCGTGTTGGCCCGTGGAGCACCGGTTCCGTCGTCGGGAGGAGACCGAACTCGGGCGTGTTGGTTCGGCCGAGGTCGATGAACCCTGCGTCATCGACTCGGGCCCGGAACACGGACCTTGTCTCGCCGACGTAGTTTCGGAAGAAGGCCGATCCGAACGTCACCGGCACTCCCTCGTCGACGACGAGATCCTTGATGAGGATGGGAACCCCGGCGAACGGACCCGTCTGGTCTCCCGTGGCGGCTTCGATTCGGGCGGCGTCCAGCCGATCCCAGATCACCGCGTTGACGGCGGGATTGACCTCCTCCATCCGCGATGCTGCAGCATCGACGAGTTCGAGGGAACTCACTTCACCGTTGTCGACGAGTCCAGCGAGACCAACAGCGTCGAACGATCCGTACTCCTTGAATGGTTCCATCGGCGCAATCTATCGCATGTGTAGTGAGGACGACTCAGAATCGTCCCAGGACTGTGGACTGCCTATCGTGTTGCGCTCCCTCCACGAAGGCCACCATGACAACCGCACCATCAGCAATCTCGAAGCGAGCCCGCAGTGTCGCCGAGTCAGCGACGCTGGCGATCAGCGGACAAGCGAAGGCATTGCGTGCAGCCGGCGAACCGGTTATCGGCTTTGGCGCCGGTGAACCGGATTTCCCGACGCCCTCACACATCGTCGACGCGGCACGGGCAGCCGTCGACGATCCGGTGATGCATCGATACAGTCCCGCTTCGGGCCTCCCGGCATTACGAGAAGCGGTCGCAGCGAAGACGGTCCGCGGCTCGGGCATCCCGGTGGACCCATCGCAGGTGATGATCACGAATGGCGGTAAGCAGGCCGTGTACCTCGCACTCCAAGCCCTCATCGATCCAGGGGACGAGGTGCTGCTCCCCGCCCCGTACTGGGTCACGTACCCGGAGGCGATCCGTCTCGCCGACGGTGTCCCGGTGGCGGTGCCGACATCAGACGAAGCCGGGTTCCAGGTAACCGTCGAACAACTTGAAGCGGCGACGACGAATCGGACCAAAGCCCTCATCTTCGTGTCGCCATCCAATCCCACAGGTGCCGTCTACAGCCGCGATCGGATGGCTGAGATCGGGCGGTGGGCCGCCGATCGAGGGATCTGGATCATTACCGACGAGATCTACGAACATCTCGTCTACGGCGATTCAGTGTTCCACTCGATGCCGGCCGTCGCCCCCGAGATCGCTGATCGAACGATCATCGTCAACGGTGTGGCGAAGACGTACGCGATGACCGGGTGGCGTGTCGGCTGGCTGATCGGACCTGCCGATGTGACCGCCGCCGCCATCCGCCTCCAGAGCCACATCTCGTCGAACGTTGCGAACGTCTCTCAGCGGGCCGCTCTCGCAGCAGTCACCGGTCCGATGGACGCTGTTGAGGAGATGCGTGTCGCGTTCGACCGCAGGCGGCAGACGATGGTGCGTTTGCTCAACGAGGTGCCCGGCGTCGAATGCGCTGATCCCGGCGGTGCCTTCTACACGTTCCCGAATCTCACGGGCCTCCTTGGCCGCGATCTGGGTGGAAGAACTGCGGAGACGACGATGGATCTCGCGGCGCTTCTGCTGGACGAGATCAAGATCGCGGTTGTCCCCGGCGAAGCCTTCGGATCCCCCGGGTACGCTCGATTGTCGTTCGCCCTCGGCGACGAGGATCTGGAAGAAGGGCTGACGCGTCTCATCCGTCTGGCTACTTGAGGCGGTCGATCTCCTCGGCAACCTTGGACCACGCCTGCGTTGCGGGATCGATGAGTTCGTTGTGCCCAACACCCTCGAGTTCGTGATAGACCACCGTGTCTCCTTCGTCGGCGGCCCTGCCGGCGAACTCACGGCTGATCGTTGCTGGAACCCGGTCGTCCTCATCTCCGGTGACGATGAGCAGCGGAACACCGATCGGGAGATTCCTGATCGGTGAAGCCGCCGCGTAGCGCTCCGGCGATTCGTCGGGTGTCCGGCGGGCGAAGGCGTTCACAGCATCGGCGCCGATCCCTGCCCGATGGGCAGCCTCGAGATCGGCGATCGGCGCAATCGCCACAACGGCTGAAATCTGAGGCTCACTTGTTCCGACGGCCGACTGCAGTGCGAGTTGACCGCCGGAGCCATGGCCGACCACGATCACTCGATCGAGATCAAGTTGGTGACCTTCCGCGAACACGTTGAGCGAGTCGATCGCCGTCGCGACGTCCGCGGTGGTCGCCCGCCATCCTCCACCTCCGCCGACACGGACGAATTCCACATTCCACGTCGCCCACCCGCGTTCGGTCAGATCCACCGCGGCGGCGTCGAGGAGATCCCGGGCGACGGTGTTGCGCCAGAAGCCCCCGTGCAACAACACGGCAACCGGATGGGGTCCGGGTCCACGGGGAATCCTGAGGTCACCGACGTTGTCCGGGTCCGGACCGTATTCGATCGTTTCGACGGGCCATGAGGCGCGTGCAACGAGGTGGCGAATCGCATCGCGATATCCGATGATGCCGCGCCCGAAGACTGTTGCCACACAGACGTCGGAGACCACCGAGATCCGTCGCCACGGTTCACGATCTTGGACGTTCGAAATGTGGACCTCGATGGTGGGAATACCGATCGCCTCGATCGCATCCCGAATCGCGAATGAGTAGTGCGTGAACGCGCCGGGGTTGATCACGACACCGTCGGCATCTCGGGCGGCGTGCAGGCGATCGATGATGTCGCCCTCGTGGTTCGATTGGAAAGTTTCGACCACCGCACCCAGGTCAGCGGCCCAGGACCGACAGGAAGCGTCGAGCTCTCCGAGACTGGTCGAACCGTAGATTTCGGGCGAGCGCGTTCCGATGAGGTTCAGGTTCGGTCCATTGATGATGACGATCCGCATGTGGGTAGTTTCGGCCCACAGCGCCGGTGATGCAAGCGCCGGTGAATATCTGAGGTCGACGATCGTCTAGACGGGACCGCGAGATGCCCCAGATCGGTCGGAGTTGAAGCAGGTGTTTCGTCCCCATCGCCTACGGTTTGTGGGTCGGTGCCAGCGTTCGGGCGAAATCCAGGGTCTCTTGATCGAGCGCGGATTCCGTTGTTGAAGCCGATGCGCTGAGAGCACCGAGAAGCGCATCGACAACGGTGGAGACGTCGATCCGGGAGATGACGTTGTCGATCGCTCCGACCGTCGATGGATCCCAATCGATGCCGAGGGCTCCGTACACAGGAACGAGGACCTCACGGATCCGGTCGGCGCCGCCGACGACGAGGACGCCGCCCACGTGAGCTGCTCGCTTGGTGAGCCGTTGCCCGATGCCCGCGAGCTTGATCGATCCCGCGTTGCTCACGCTGAACTCGCCCGGGCAGTACTCGCCGGGAATCTCTCCAACCGACGCCTCGACCCCGACACTTGCCAGCGCATCGACGACGAGCGCAGCGGTCTGATCGAAGCGCTCCCGGATGCCACGGATCGGATCCGCGTTCGGAATCGTCCAGGAGAAGGAGATGACCTGATCGTGGAACACGGCGGCGCGACCACCCGGCAATCGGATCACCGAAGCGAATCCGTGTCGGCGAGCGAGTTCGGTTGCGCGGTCGAAGCCCGGTGTGATTCGATCCTGCTTTCCGAACGCCACCACGTTGCCGGGCGTGGAGACCCGGAACGTCTCAATGAGGGATCCTTCGCCGACGCGACGGAGCAGCGCCTCGGAAACCCCGGTATCGAAGCCTTGGGAGTCGTCGAACCCCTGACGGATCACAGCGATCGTGCGTTCGGGCATCGGGCGAGCGTAGAGAGATGCACGTCGATATTTATCGAACGGTGGCACACTTGTGGCGTGTCAAAGGTCAGATTGCTGCTCATCGCGCTGACGCTTGCCGTGATCGTCTCTGCATGCGGAGAGTCCGGTCCGCTGGAACGCGCCGGCGAAGCATCGAGCGGATGGGTCACCGCTGTGACCACCCCGACAACAACCGCCCCACCGGTCGTCATCGAGATCGGCAACGAAGGACTCATCGGAGCCGATGACGTGCTGTGGGCCAACGACGACATCGGGCCGGTGACGCCGAGCAGCGATCCTCGTGCAGCGATCGCCGCCGTGTGGGATCGTCAACTCGGGAGTCGCTTCGTCCAGGCGAGTCGAGCCGAGATCGCCGCCGCTCTTCCCACGATCCGATTTCCCGAAGCAGTTCCGGAGGACGTTCGGTGGATGACGAGCCAACTCGTTTTCGACCCGGCAACCGGTCTGCTCGACGTCGACACTTCCGCGGCCTTCGGGCTGTGGACGGTGGAGCCGTACACGGTCGAAAACGGGCGACTCGGCGTACTCCGCGTCGGATCCGCTCCCGACGGGGTCGGTGCTGCGAAGAGCGACATCGTGCCGATCATCGTGCCAGACGGACTGAGCCTCGGATGGACCGAGGCAGGCCTCCGCTACGAGTTCTTCTGCCGCGTCACGATCCCGGAGCCGGTTTGTACCGCGATCGTCGACTCATTCGTTCCGCTCACCGGGCTTCTCTCGACATGAGACAGTTGCTAGGCCTTCTGATCGGCGTGGGAGTGCTCCTTTCAGCATGCTCGGCCGATAGCGTTTCTGTCTCCGACTATGCGGCAGCGGCGGAGGAGCGTGCGACTGCGTACGGAATCGAGTCGACGGAGTTGAGGGCCAAGCAGCTGGCGACTCTCGAGGACACCGTCACCCGGCTTCAGAGCGAACTCGATGGCCAGGCGCTTGTCGATGCGGCGATCATCGAGACGGCTCGGGAATCCACGAAGCTCTTCGCCGGGATCTCCGATGCACTCGATCGGTATGTTCAGGATCTCGACGCGATGACTTCACCGGCGTCGGTTCTCGACTTGCACCTCGCATACATCCAGGCACTGGAGACTTCGCGTGTGGGACTCGCATCCATTCTTGCGGATCTTCCCGGTGCGTCGTCGTTCGAAGAGATCGACCGGGTGATCGCAGGGTCAGGTTTCGCCGATGGCCAACAGCGTGTCGAGGCTGCATGTCACGCGCTGCAAGCTGCCATCGAATCGCAGGGTTCGGTCGTGGACCTCAGGTGCGAGGCCACCCGATGACGAAGGGAGCCGCTTTGACACACGAAACAGTCGGTGACGGATCGGTCGGAAGCGACGCTCCGGCGAGTCGACGTTGGGGATTGGCAGCAGTCGCCCTCGTCGTCGTACTCGTGATGTCGTCCTGTACGTCGCCTGGGGCGGAGGAGCAGGTCACGTCGACGAGCGCCGTGACAACCTCGATCGCCGCCGGTTGTGCCGACGTGGTCGCGGCAACGATCGACTCGTCGGGGGATACCTACCGCGTATCGGCGACGATTCTCAGCGCCGACACGGGATGGGACAAGTATGCCGACGCGTGGGAAGTCCGTGCCCTCGACGGAGCGGTCCTCGGTACACGAATCCTCGCTCATCCCCACGCCGACGAGCAGCCATTCACCCGTTCGCTCGGTGACGTCAAGATTCCGGATGGGATGACGGAAGTGGAGATTGTCGCTCGCGACTCGGTGGCGGGATTCTGCGGCGAGACCATCATCGTCACAGTACCGGGACGATGAGGCGTGCCCGTGTCCCACGGACAAGAAGAGCACACTGAAACTACGGTGCGACGACGCCTTGGTCCTCTTCGGGTTCGTCGCGAGTCTCAGATCGGGCTTCGTCTCGCTGGGGGGCGGGAACGACAAGAACCGGCCGGTCCGATTCGAGCATGACCCGAGCAGACACGCTCTCCCAAGCCTCACGGTTGAAGATCGAGCGCGTGGCTCCGAGGACGACGATGTCGGCATCGAGGGTGGTGGCTGCATCTGAAATTGCGGCGGCGGCGTCGTTGCCTTCCACGAAACGCACCTCCGAGGGGATTTGAGCCGACTCGAGCGCAGCCCTGATCGGCTCCACCGTCTTGCGGCCCCGTTCGTCGAGGTAGTTGGCCGCCGCATCCTCCTGTTCGTCGCTCGATGTCGAACCGCGGCCCTCGGAGATATGAAGGTCTTCGAGAAACGCGCGTGGTACTTCGATGACGGTGATCAGGGTGACGCGACCGTTTTGGCCGAGCAGGCGACGAGTGAAGTCGACGACCGGATCAGGGCTCAGAACACCCGACGTCGCGATGAGCATGTGCATGAGGTCATTCTAGGAGTGTGTGGAGGAGTGCCAGGGCCGGGGCCGACGGTCGAGCGGCCCAGCCGAACTCGGGGAGTGCGGACTGGAGCATGTTCTGCGATAAGCATCTGTTCTGTCGCGCCGACTGCTCCTAGTGTGATCGCACCAGCGAGCACCCGGAGAGCAGACATGGAATCGGAGATCCTCAACGCAGTCACCTGGACGATTCCGAACGCTCTCTGTCTCGTCGGATCGCGCTCCGGCGACGAATGGAACGGGATGACCCAGTCGTGGGTGACCCAGGTGTCCATGGATCCTGTTCTGATCGCTATCGGCGTCGATCGCAAAGCCGTGACCAACCGCCTTGTGCGAGAGGGCGGGGCGTTCTCTGTGAATCTCTGGGACCGCGAGGACACGCGCGTGTTCCGCTCGTTCTCGAAGCCTGCGGTACGTGAAGGTTCGACGCTGAACGGGCGTCCGGTCAGCGAGGGGTCTACCACCGGCGTGCCGATCTTCGATGAAGCGGTCGCATGGCTCGAATGTCGTCTCTGGCAGACGGTGGAGTTCGAGACGCACGACCTCTTCCTCGGCGAAGTCGTGGATTCCGGGTTCCGCGAGGGAGGCAGGGACGTGCCCGTCGCTCGCATGGAAGACACCCGGATGAAGTACGGTGGCGTCCGCCGTGGCGGACACTGAACGGAGAGCATATGGAGATTCGATTCGATGATCAGGTAGTCCTTGTGACCGGGGGAAGTCGGGGTATCGGTGAAGCTGTCGCCGCAGAGTTCCTCGCATCGGGGGCACGTGGGGTCGCCATTACGTCGCGCAGAATCGAGAATCTCGTGGTGACGGCCGAGCGTCTGGGGGAACCGGACCGGCTTCTCCCGATCGAGGCCCGCGTCGACGATCCAGAAGCGGCGGCGGCAGCGGTCGCTGCCGTGATCGACCGATTCGGTGGTTGCGACGTTCTCATCAACAACGCCGGCACGAACCCGTCCGCCGGGCCGCTGACCGATGTTGATCTTGGTGCGGTCGACAAGACCTGGGCGGTGAACCAGCGCGGCCCACTTGTCTGGTCGCGAGAGGTGTGGCATCAGACGATGAGGGAATCTGGTGGTTCGATCGTGAATGTCTCGTCTGTTGGGGGGATGCAGCCGGGGACGGCCCTTGGGGCCTACAACGTTTCCAAGGCTGCCCTCATTCATCTCACTCGACAGCTGGCGTTCGAGATGGCCCCACAGGTGCGCGTCAACGCTGTGGCTCCGTCGGTTGTGCGTACGAAGCTGTCCTCCATGCTGTGGGAGGGGATGGAAGACCACACCGCTTCGCTTCATCCGCTCAAGCGGATAGGGGAGCCGAGCGATGTGGCGGCCGCCATCGCGTTCCTGGCTTCCGGGGCGGCGTCGTGGATCACGGGCGTGGTGTTGCCCGTGGACGGTGGAGCTACGGGAGCGAGTCCGGTTCCTGGGATGTGATCGCCGGATCGAATCCTGGCAGCCCAGCCTCGACCCACTCTTCGAGGGCAGTCTCGCTCTCGATGTCGCGTTCTCTCTCCGATGCGACCGCGAATCGGAAGTTCAGGAAGTCGCAGTAGCCCTGGATGGGATCCGAGTCGGGTCTGAGGTCTGCGATGCGGCGGACGAACGGCTCGAAACGGGAAATGCGCCAGTGCATCGTGGCGACCGCCTTGCCCGTGGCTGAGCCCTTCTCACCCTTCTCCCCGTGCTTCGCGTCGTGATATCTGACGTCGCTGAGGATCTGCCGTGCCTGGTGCTCGGAGGCGTCTATCCCCGTCAGTTCGCGGAGACGCTGGGAGTGGAACGTGCGACCACCGACGCTCACGGAGATTCGGATCCGGCTGGAGGATCCGGAGGGGATCATGTCGACGTCGTCCACTGCGAAGCCAAGGTCGTTCAGGCGGCCGACACGTTCTCGAATGCGGTATCGCTCGTGAGGTGCGATGACGAGATCCGTTATCAACTCTTGCCAGAGAGCGAGGTAGCGCTCGGTGATGTCGAACCCGAGTTCGAGATCTGCTGAGTCGAGGTCGTAACCTTGGGATGCGGCGATGTCTGCCATGTCGCCTGCGAGATTCATCTGCATGATTTCCAGATCCTCGCGGCGTTGGCCGTCGCTCAAGAGATCGTGCAGACGGGAGGTCTCAGCGTCGACCATGACGGCTTCAATCGCGCCTGCGTCATATCGGTAGAGCACGTTGGACAACGAGCAGTCGCCCCAGAAACATCCGGCGAGGTGGAGTTCAACGAGCAGCCCGGCGAAGGCGTCGAGCATCTGCGTGCGGCGGGCTCCGAAACCGCCTCCGGAAACGAGTTCGCGATAGGGGAACGCATAGTCGACGAACCGCGTGATGACGGCGCCGGAGCATTCCTGGTGAGGGTGGGCCCACGGCCGGATGACGAGTCCCGCGGGGCGGCCTGATCGCGTTGTTCGTTCCGACAAGGCACGAAGCATCTCGAACTCGTGAGTGGCCAGCCGCACCGGCATCTCCTTGATGGCATAGATGCCCTCCTCGAACGCGACGAACACCACAGGGTGCCGATGGATCCCGGTTGGCATCTCGACGAGGTGTGGATCGTCCCAATCCGAGATCGGTTGATCCCAGGGGAGATCGAGAAAGTCCGGATTCCCCGGACGGATATGAAGCTGCGGTACCGCCATACCGGAGACGATAGAGCGCTACTACGGTTGTGGCCATGGACCACGAACCCGAACGGATCAACGTCGATGCAGAATCGGTGACAATCGCATGGACTGACGGTTCCACGACCACGGTATCGGGCGACACGCTACGTTCGTCATGCCCGTGTGCAGAGTGCCGAGAGCATGAGACAAAGACACGCTCGATCATCCAGATCGGCAACCGCTCATCGATAGCCGACGCGAATCTCATCGGCGGCTACGCCATCCGCTTCACCTTCGGTGACGGCCACGCCGACGGACTCTATCCCTATGGGATTCTCCGGGAGTTGGGTAGCCGGTAGTCGGCTGTCGGTATCCGGCCCTGCTCAAAGCCCATCGCTCAGAGTTCAAAGCTCGATCCCGTAGATCTGGTGCGGAGCCCATTCACTCCGCCGGTGGGTTCAGGACCTCTTCTATCTCGGCTATCCGGGTGATGATCGATTCACGCTCGTCTGCATCCTGGGCGTCGAGCATCTCGTTGATTCTGTTGGAGTAGGCCCCCGGGTCATTGACCCAGCGGTAGTGGCCCTTCTCTGCCCAACCCTTGTCGATCGGCCGGTCGTCGATCTGCGCGAGACGGCGTTGGAGCGTGCCGAGTTCGTTCTGGAGTCCCGGCACAGATCGAGACTCATCGGCGGCTTCGCGAACGTCGTCCCTCAGGCCGTCGCGCTCGCGCTCGAGGGCAGCACGTCTGGGATCGGTAGAGTCCAAACCTCCGATCTGCGCCGAGAGGGCCATGATCTTGGCAAGTGCCTGGTCGAGGGTGAGGTTCTCAGTCATCAGTGGATGACAGAGTACTCGGCGCCCAATCGTGAGGCGGGGGAGCAGTAGCGCCGCCATCGTCCGCAGCACCGCCCGCTCGCATCATCCGACATTCTCTCGTTGCGACGACCCTCATGGCCAAGTAGAGACTTCGCGGAATCGCTCAACAGATAGGGTTAACGGCCGATGTCTCAACGTGAACTTGAGGTCGGGGTGAATTACAAAATCGTCTTACCCACGCCGTGGTGTGTAAGAAGTGAGGCGACCCGATCGCGGGGGAGAGACACGGGAATCACCGTCGACGCATCAGCGTCGGTTCTCCTGGGTGGCACGAGAATGCCGTAAGACCGACAAGGGGCGTTCAGTGCGGACTGCTCAGTTGACCATCGGAGGTGGTGGACAGTGACTTGTGGAGGGTCAGCGACTCGGGCATCCCCGGGTCGTCCGTCGTCTCTCGATTGAAGTCGCGGAATCCGGCCGCCCGGTAGAACGCGCGTGTCCGTTCGTACAGTTCGTAGGCGACCGAGTCGCCGAGGGTTTCAACCTGTAGGACCGTGGCACCGGCGTCGCGCAGGTGGTCTTCGGCATACGCCAGCAGGCGTGCACCGATACCGCATCGGTGACCGGTTCTCTTCCTCCCCCTCAGCCTGAATCCACGGTTTCTGGTTGCGGGGAGTGGCCGATTCCGTTGACATGAGTGGGTTTGTTGCCGATGTCGTTCGTCACGATTCGGGTGAAGGTGCGAACGGAGCGCTTTGACATTCTCTCCCACGAAGTGGGGGAGATGCCCGGCAGGGCAGAGGGGGACGGAGAGATGGTGTGCCCCTGGGGAGTGGATGCCCCCTGCGAACTCGCAGATGCCCCCCTGCTCGTCGCGGGCTCCTCGCGTCCCCCCGCCGTTCCGTCGGGGGGACAGACGAAGGGTCCTCTGTCGTTGCAGACACCGTGGATGCAGGCTCAGGGGGAGGTGCCGCCCGCAGGGCAGCGGAGGGGGTCAAGACCCCCGCGTGAAGGGAACCGTCTGGTCCTCCCGTCAACGCCTATCCGCTGATGTTCGAAGCATTGGAGAGTGCCGGGCGGCCGCTTGGGCGGGTTCGCCGTCAGCTCCCTGTGCTGATGACGACCGACTCTTCGAGGGCAGTCATCCAGCGGCTCGCCATCACCTCGTCACCCGCATCGGTGAACTCCAGGTTGTTCGAGCGGAGGAGATCCGTGCTCATCCCGGTCGTCATGTCGACGACGATCACCATCGACTCGTCGGTCGAGAGATTGCCGAACGATGCGATCGCGTCGTTGAAGACCGGGTAATCCTCGGTGCACCACGGAAGCGGCGTGCGACACGGGATCAGCGAACCGATCAAGAGAGTGATGTCGGGGTTCACCTGCTGGACGTCGGTGATGAACGAAGCGAGTCTCTGAGCGCTCTGCGTCATCATGTCGGTTTCGAGACCACCGATTTGGGCTCCGGCCCACGCTTCATGATCCTGGTCGAAGTCGCTGGGACAGGTGTACTCGTAGCCGTCGGCGGGTTTCTGGCGGCTGCCGACGAAGTCGAAAGCGACTCCGGTATCGTGAAGCATGGCGTCGAGGAAGCAGCGGTAGGTGCTGTTGGCCCAGTCACCCTGCGTGACCCCTTCGCCGATGTGCATGATCGTGACCGGCGAAGCCGCCGCTGCGGTTGTCGCGGTGTCATCCTGAACACAAGCGGTAACAAGCACGACTGACGCTGTCAGGACAAGAAGCCATCGGCGCCACATGGGCACACCTCCCAGCGCCTCCGCTCACCCCCAAGAGATGATGCGCATCTCCTCCCACTTCCAATCGTATCCAATATCTAGAGGGGATTCCAGGGCCAACTGCGGTGTGGTGGGTGGTCATTGGCTAACCTTGATTGAGCGGCAGCACAGGGGAGCACTCGATGTCAGATGAACGCAAGAAGCAAGCGTGGATGCCTCCGCGATGGTTTGTTCGTCTCGCCTGGTCCACTCACCGAGCC
>JBLWQS010000005.1:0-15338 GCA_048452705.1 Acidimicrobiia bacterium | reverse complement strand
GCTTATGACCACGACAGAGGTGGTCGTAAGCACAAACGACAGATTCGGCGCCGACGAAGCCGGTGATCAGGGCAGTCGTTCCCCGGCGTTGACCTCGACCGTGAGCCGGTTCTCGGGCGGTGCCAGCGGACACGACCACCGGTCGTTGTGAACGCACGACGGGTGATAGGCGAAGTTGAAGTCGAGTACGACCCGGCCGCCACTCGAACCCAGATCCGCTCCTTTGGCCGTGTCGAGCAGATAGCGACCACCGCCGTACGTGTCACCGCCATTGGTCCCGTCACGGAACGGTAGGAAGACACCGCCGCCGTAGACGTCGATCCAGAACAGAGACAGCTCAACCTCCTCCGTTCCATGGGGCATGGGGAACGCGGCCGTCGCGAATCGAACGAGGGATGTCTCACCGCCGGCGCTGTGCCCCGCCGACAGCGGGGTTGGCTCGACGGAGGCGACTTCGGCTTCGATCCGCCATGCCGGGTCATAGGGGAAGAACTGCGATTCTCTGCCCTCACGGCGGCGATCGGCCTCGATGGGGCTCTGCGAGTGAGTGGAGAACAGGTGGTCGCGGTCGGTTCGCCAACGGCGCCACGACGACTCGTCGGGACCCGCCGTACGCACTCGTCGATATTGCTCCGCGACGCGGCGCCGGTAGTCCCACAGCGACAGTGGATCGTGGATCGTCACGATCAGACCATATCCGAGCCGTTGCCGTTCGTTCACGACCACACGCTGGTCGACGTATACGAAGACACGCGCGGAGATCTCGGTGCGCCCAAGGAGAACCCGCGACGTCGCGGTACCATCCGTGGGCTACATCTCACCCGGCGGAGAGCCATGACCACGTCCGTGCAGATCAACGTCCCCGACGCGCAGCCAACCGTCCGGTCCCCCACGGATGCCCTCCGGCTCGTGATCGGATCGGCCGTTGCCGTTGTGACGGGTCTCGTCGTGCTGATCTTCCCTGACATCTTCGGCGGACTCGGGCAGGACCTCAGCGCTATCTTCGATGACACATCGGGGGCGATTCCCGAGATCATCGGTCTCGCTCTTACTGCGCTCGTGCTCGCCGTTCCGTTGATCATCCTTGTGTTCTTCATCCGACAGCGGGACTTCCGTCGACTCCTCATCATCATCATCGCCGCCGGTCTTGCAGCGGTCACGACGATGGGAGTGATCTCGTGGATCTCTGCGCTCCTGACCGATCCTGCCTTCACTCCGGAAAGTGGGACGGTCGTTGTCGCCGAGACGGCGTACTACCCGTATGTCGCCGCTCTGACCGCGGCGATCACTGCGGCGACGCCGTGGTTCCCTCGCCGCTGGCAGAGGATCGTTTGGGCAACCCTCATCCTGTTGATCCTCATCCGCCTCACGCTGGGGTCGAACCTCCCCGCAGAACTCATCCTTGCGGTGTCGATCGGGGTCGCCGTCGCGTCCGGAGTCCTGCTCATCGTCGGATCGCCGAATCGCCACCCGTCCGGAAGCGCGATCGCCGCGACCCTCCAAAGATCAGGGATCGACGTGGCACGCCTGGATGCGGCGCAGGTCGATGCGCGAGGATCGGCTCCGTACTTCGTTCACACCGTCGACGGCAGTCGAATCTTCGTGAAGACACTCAGCACCGACGAGCGCAGTGCAGATCTTCTCTTCCGCCTCTACCGTCAGTTCCGGTTCAAGAACATCGGTGATGAACCTGCGTTCTCGTCACTGCGACGCGCCGTGGAGCACGAAGCGCTTCTCTCGTACAGCGCCACCGCCGCCGGTGTCCGGACGCCACCCCTCGTTGCCGTCGGTCTCATCGGCGAGGAGGAGTATTCGATGCTCCTCGCGTATGAGGCGATCGAAGGTCGCTCCCTGGACTCGATCGAAGCCGACGAACTCACCGACGAAGTCCTCATCGGGATCTGGGAACAGGTCGCCATCCTGCGTGAGCACGGAATCGCCCACCGTGATCTTCGACTCGCCAATGTGTTCCTCGATGACCAGGGCACCCCATGGATCATCGACTTCGGCTTCAGCGAGTTGGCTGCATCCGAGATCCTCCTCCACAACGACATCGCCGAGTTGGTCACGTCGAGCGCCCTCCTGGTAGGCCCCGAACGCGCTGTTCGATGCGCAGCCGCTGTTCTTGGCGGCGACACGCTGGCCGCGGCGGCCGGGCGGATTCAGCCGCAGGCGTTCGGAGGCGCGACAAGAACGGAGATCAAAGAGCGCGGGGACCATCTCGACCGCACCGTTCGTGACGAGATCGCACGCACAACCGGACATGCTGCCGCTCCTCTCGAGCGGATACAGCGACTCGATCCGGCGGTCCGGATCAGGAACCGCGGATAACCCGGTGGAGATCCGAAGGGGATGCCCATGAACGTACGTAAAACGCTACGGATCGGTGGAGCGACCGCCGGACTCATCGGTTCCGCCATCGAAGCGCGTCGTGGGCTCCCGGATTGGGAACGCAAGATCTACCGGACCATCAACGACGCACCGGACGAGTTGGCACCGCTCGCATGGGCGCCGATGCAGGCCGGCAGCCTCAGCGCACCTTTCGTCCTTGCCGGTTGGTCCTACTGGAGGACCCGCGACCTCGATCCTTCTCTGGCATACGCATCTGCGGGGTTCACAACCTGGCTCGTGGCGAAAGGCGTGAAGAAGATCGTCGGCCGCGGCAGGCCGTACGACCACGATCCGACGACGAACCTCCGCCTCGCTACTCAGACTGATGGCAGCCTCGGGTATGTCTCCGGCCACGCGGCGGTCGCGTCCACGCTGGCAACGATCATCTCCCGAGATCGATCATTGCCGGAGCGCATCGCCCTCCACGGATTCGCCGTCGGTGTCGGTGTGACCCGCATCTACACAGGCGCCCACCTGCCTCTCGACGTCGTAGGCGGCGCCGCCCTAGGGATCCTCGTAGGAGAAGCAACCAACTCGGTGAGGGCTCGCTGCGCTCGCGGTAGTCCGTAGTCCGTAGTCCGTAGTCTCCGAACGGTGAAGACTCTCGCTCACAGCTCATGGCTCAGAGCTCATAGCTCAAAGCTCACAGCTCATAGCTCACAGCTTTCTCATCTTCTTCTCAGGAACTTCGAATACGTTTGGGCGTTGTTGATGTTGAGATACAACGAAGCTCACGAACGGATCGATGATGACCCCATCACCACACTCCACACCGCGCCGCACGTTCTCCGTAGACACGACCAGTTCCGGCGAACCGCAGGCTGCGCAAATACCCGCCCCGCGACGACGCTCCTGGCTGATCGTCCCGATCGCCCTCGCCGTCGCCCTGGCGGGCATCGGAGGAGGACTCATCGGCGCCTCGACACATCAGGACCTCCCTCCTGTCGTCATCGAGCAGGCGCGCGCACCCAGAACCATGTCGGCACTTCCGGCCGTCGCATCTGCCACAGAGACCGCCGATCCGACTGCTGTGGGAGCGGCCGTCATCCCGAGCATCGTCACGGTCGAAATCGGGACTGCATCGGGGGATACGTTCACCCAGGTCGGTTCGGGCTCAGGAGTTGTTCTCGACGAGTCCGGCCACATCATCACGAATCACCACGTCGTTGAAGTCGGCGACGCCGCACGGGTCGTTCTCTCAGATGGCCGGGTCTACGAGGCCGAACTGATCGGGAGTGACCCGCTCACCGATCTGGCGGTTCTTCGCGTCCCGACTACCGATCTCACTCCCATCACGCTGGGGTCTACCGACGATCTCGTCGTCGGGAGTCCGGCGATCGCCATTGGCAGCCCGCTTGGTCTCGAGGGAGGGCCATCGCTCTCCGTCGGTGTCGTCTCGGCACTCGGCCGTGAGGTCCAGACCGGTCCGGACACGATTCTCTACGGCATGATCCAGACGGATGCTCCGATCACGAGCGGATCCAGTGGCGGTTCGCTCGTTGATGAAACCGGCGCACTGATCGGGATCACGACGGCCGTCGGCGTATCCAGCATCGGTGTCGAGGGCATCGGGTTCGCGACACCGGTTGAGATCGTTGAGCGCGTCACAACCGAGATCATCGCGACCGGATCCGTGTCACACGGCCTGCTCGGAATCGGCGGAGCTACGGCCTATGACGAAACGGGCGACGGCGGTTTCGTTCCGGTCGGTGTCACGGTCCGTTCGGTGTCGCCCGACTCGCCGGCCGACACTGCGGGCATCGTTGTCGACGATGTGATCACCGCGATCGATGGTGCTGCCGTCCTGACGATGGACGAACTCATCACCGCACTTCGCCGCGTCAGCGCGGGCGACTCGGTCGCGGTATCGCTCCAGGAACGCGGCCCGGTAGCCGTCACCCTCGCGACTCGCTGAGGGGTGATCTCGCCCCCCCCTCGACAAATTGGTTGACAATTGTCGCCGTGTTCGATATATTTCGAATGACCACGAACATGTGGAACCTTTCGACGAATGCGAGTCCGCACAATGACAGCTCAGCCCCGGATCCGGGACCTCACCACCCCCCGAGCACGGGCGCCTCGCGTCGAGACCGCGATCCATGGCGCCACTGATCTCCTGATCGCCCTCTGGTTGGTCGAGGGTTGCGACGAGATGACCCAGTCCTTCGAGGAGTACGGACTCGGTGCCGATTGGTTCGCCGAATTCTCTGAAGCTCTCTCCCCTGAGACCCGTTCACTCCTTGGGAGGATCCAGTCGGGCAACGTGTGGATCTCGGCGATGTCACTTCTGGACGACATGGTCAGCGGAAGCACGGTCGACGACTTCCTCGATCACGTTGAGACCATGGATCCGGCAGACGTGAGACTGGCTCTTCTCGCCATGCATGAGGCGGACAGCCCTGAGTACGAGCGTCTCGCTCCGGCGGTCGCAGCCGGTGACCACGAGGCTCTCGACAAACTCATGGACCTTCCGGTGGTGGCGAAGCATCAGAGGTGGGCCGATACGATGCGTGAACTCCTCGCTCTCGAGCCTCGCGAGACCACCGACCTGATCGTGTCAGCGATACGAGGCGTGCACACCGACGTGTTCGCCACCTATGAGAAGGAGTTCCGTCCGATTCTCGAGCGCGACCTGAAGGCGAAACAATCCATGGCCGAGCGTCTCTCAACCGAACGCTTCGTGGAACTCGCGACGAACGGGCTATCGATCGAGAAGCAGGGCTATCACCGGCCGATCCTGCTCATGCCGTCGATCGTCGGTCGTCCGTGGAACATCTTCACTGAGTCATCCAACCGGATGATCATCGCCTACCCGGTTGCCGACGAATACATGGACGCTGATCCTGATGCACCGCCGACGTGGCTGATCAAGACTTACAAAGCGCTGGGCGACGAGCGGAGGCTGCGAATCCTGCGGCGCCTCTCGAGCGGCCCTGCATCGCTGCACGAACTTGCCGACGAACTCGCGATCTCGAAGTCGACGCTGCACCATCACATGATGCTGCTCCGTTCGGCCGGCCTCGTGAAAATCTTGATCGGCACCGACAAGGAGTACGCCCTGCGCGAGGACATCGTCCCCGAGACAACCGCCGTTCTCCAGTCCTACATCGACAACACCGGAGGAAACTGATGTACCACCAGCACCAACTCGTCCAACCACACATGGACGCCGTAGCGGAAGAGATCCGACACAGCAGAGACGCACGTGCCACCGGCCGTGGCTCGCCGCCCAAGCCGGGCCCGATCCGATCGCTCATCGCCAAGATCCTGGTCCTCAGCGGAGCGCGAATCCACGGATCGACGCCGACAGTCATCGGAGATCGGGTCGTCATCCTCGATCCATGCAGGGACAACGATCTGCAACTGGCAGCCTGAGGCCTGCGACGGACGCGCCGCAATCGAGTGGACCCCAGCGCGCTGCCCGACTCCGCCAGCGGTTGCCGGTAGTCGATGACGACCAAGTCACAGAATCGTGAACGGTACGGACTACGGACTACCCCTCAAGGATGACCACGTATCCGCCCGAAGACTGATGGCTCATAGGGCGCGCTCCGATACCATCGCCCCGTGACCACGACCAGCCGACGCATACCTACCTGGGCCATCGATGCATCTCTTGCTGCGATCCTGACTGCCGGAGCGTTCGTCGATCTTGGCGGAGTCAACGACACGACCCTCAATGCCCTCGGGTTCCGACAACCCGACGGATTCACGATCGTCGTCATCCTGCTCCAGACGATCCCCGTGGCGTTCCGTCGACGCCTGCCCACCACGGCCCTCCTCATCGCATCGCTGGGGTTCTTCCTCGACCGCAACCTGAACTATCCCAACACCATCGCGATGTTCGGGCTGCTCTTCGTCTTCCACGCCATCGGATCCGAACTGCCACGACGGCGTGCCCTCATCACGGGGTGGACGGCGATCGGACTCATGACGGGGTTCACGATCAGCGGAGTCTTCGCTGGATTCGTCTCAATCGGAACGCCTCTCATCGTCTTCATCTTCACGAGCTTCCCATTCATCCTTGGACTCGAATCGAGGACGAGGCAGACCGCTGAAGCCGATCTTGCCGTGCGAGCACAACGGCTGGAGTTCGAGAAGGCCGCGGCCGTTCGGCAGGAACGTGCCCGGATCGCTCGCGAGCTCCACGATGTCGTCGCTCACGAGATGACCGTTGCGACCATTCAGGCGGCGGCTGCTCAACGTCTGATCGGGCACGACGACGAGCAGGCGAAGAGGGCCGCAGGCGAAGCGGAGAGGGCGGGCCATGAGGGTCTTGTTGAACTTCGCCGTCTGCTCGGAATGCTCCGAACCAGCGAGCCGGCGAGTCGGACGCCACAGCCAGGGCTCGGGCAGCTCGATGCGCTCATCGCCCAGACGGCCGAAGCCGGACTGACGGTGACCCTCGAGATCCAAGGCGAGCCGCGCACTCTCCCACCCGGCATGGACCTCAACGCATACCGAATCGTTCAGGAGTCGCTCACCAACGTCCTCAAGCACGGCGGTCCCAAGGTGACGGCGAGAGTTGTCATCGCCTATCGACCCGCCAGCATCGAGATCGACATCATCGACGATGGGCGTGGCGCTGCGAGTTCCATCGGCGGACCCGGCTCTGGCCAAGGCTTAATGAGCATGCGAGAGCGTTCAACGATCCTGAACGGAACCTTCGACGCCAGCCCGCAACCGGGCGGCGGCTTTCGTGTTGCCGTCTCGATACCGTGTGGCACCAAATGACGCCAATCCGAGTCCTCATCGTCGATGACCAGGCCCTCATTCGCTCTGGCCTACGCATGATCCTCGAGGCCGAACCCGGGATCACCGTCATCGGCGAGGCCGGCGACGGCCGCGAGGGGGTCGAAGCTGCCACACGACAGAGACCGGATGTCGTTCTCATGGACATTCGGATGCCGGTGATGGATGGTATCGAAGCGACCAGGCGTATCAAGGCCTCTGCGCTCGACCCGAAGCCCAGAGTTCTCATCCTGACGACATTCGATCTCGATGAGTACGTCTACGCAGCGATACGGGCGGGTGCGAGTGGATTCCTCCTGAAGGACGCTCCTCCCGACGATCTCATCCATGCGATCAGGGTCGTCGCTCGCGGTGAGGCGCTCCTCGCTCCCACCGTCACCCGGCGACTCATCGAGGAGTTCGCTTCACGTCCAGAGCCCGACTCCGGCACCGAAGGCATGGATGAACTCACCGAGCGCGAAGTCGAGGTTCTTCGAAGCCTTGCAGCCGGTCTCTCGAATGCTGAGATCGCCGAAGCGTTGTTCGTCTCAGAGGCGACGGTGAAGACTCACATCTCACACATCCTCGCCAAGTTGGATCTTCGCGACCGGGTGCAGGCAGTCGTCGTCGCCTACGAATCTGGTCTCGTCCGACCCGGGGACAACCCTCAGGAGTAGTCGGGGATCCGCCGGAATCGGCCTCGGGGTTCACTCATCCGATCGGATGAGGCCCAACCCCTCGCCCGACCGATGACACCCGGCCCGATCCCCCGTACCTTTGCATCGTCCACGCAAATCCACCCAAAGGGAAAATCATGTTGGAAGCACTCCCATCAACCGAAGCGGCAGCACGAATCCGCGGCGGGACGAAGATCTACGGCGAGGGCGATGCCGAGATCCGCGCCCTCGACGACATCTCAGCGGACTTCAAGCGCGGGCAATTCACAGCGATCATGGGGCCATCCGGTTCCGGCAAGTCGACGCTCCTCCACACACTGGCCGGCCTCGATGACCTCACCGAAGGCTCCGTCTACATCGGAGAGACCGAACTCGGCACGCTGAAGGACCGCGACTTGACGATCCTCCGCCGCGAGCAGGTCGGCTTCGTGTTCCAGGCCTTCAATCTGATTCCGACGCTCAACGCGGCAGAGAACATCCTTCTCCCCCTCTCGATCGCCGGGTCCAAACCGGATCAGGAGTGGTACGACGAGGTCGTCGAGGCCGTCGGCCTCAGCGACCGACTCGACCACCGACCCAGCGAACTCTCCGGAGGACAGCAGCAGCGGGTTGCAGCAGCCCGCGCGCTCGTCTCCAAGCCCGAGATCGTCTTCGCCGACGAGCCGAGCGGCAACCTCGACTCGGTCGCCAGCGGGGAACTCCTTGATTTCATGCGTACCGCGGTCCGGGAGTTCGATCAGACCATCGTGATGGTCACCCATGACCCCATCGCCGCCAGCTACGCGGATCGAATCGTGTTCGTCGTCGACGAGATGATCGATCCAACGCCTGACTCGATCCTTGAGCAGATGAAGCACCTGGGAGCCTGACCATGTTCCGCGCAGCAATCAAGGGCGTCTTCGCCAACAAGATGCGGCTCAGCCTCACGGCGTTCGCCATCGTCATCGGCGTCGCGTTCGTCGCAGCAAGCTTCGTTTTCACAGACACCATCAGCGCCCGATTCGACAAGCTCCTCGAGACCACCGCCGCGGGCGTGGACGTCTTCGTGCGCCCCGCCCCGCCGGAGACCGGCGACACGTTCCAGAACACTGAGTTCGGCTCTTTGCCGGAAGAGACCCTCGACGCTGTCGTCGCGGCGCCCGGCGTCCGCGTCGCCGAGGGCGGCGTGGCCGGGTTCGCCCAACTCGTCGACAAGCAGGGCGAGGCCATCGGCGGCCAGGGACCACCGACCCTCGGCTTCTCGTGGGGCGACGACCCTTCCCTGAGTCCGGTGACCATCAAAGATGGCGCAGGCCGGGGACCGGAAGTGCCAGGAGAGGTCGCCATCGACGCCAACTCCGCGAACATGAACGACCTCGCCGTTGGGGACACGATCACGATCCTCACCATCGGTGCACCCGAGCAGTTCGAGATCGTTGGAGTTGTGAGCTTCGGCGAGAGCGACAGCCTCGCGGGAGCGACCCTCGCTCTCTTCGAACTCTCCGAGGCGCAGCGTCTCTTCGATCTCCACGGGCAATTCAGCGAGATTGCAGTAGCGGCCGAGGCCGGCGTCTCGCCGGATGAGCTCGCATCGAGCGTGTCATCCACCGTCAGCGGCGAAATTGAGGTGATCACCGCCGAGCAGTCGAACCAGGAGCAATCCGATGCCATCTCAGAGGGCCTCGGCTTCCTGAACACGGCGCTCCTCGCGTTCGCTGCCATTGCCGTGTTCGTCGGCGCGTTCATCATCAGCAATACGTTCCGGATCATCGTTGCCCAACGGACGAAAGAACTCGCCCTGTTCCGCGCCGTCGGCGCGACGGGCCGGCAGGTCACGTGGCTCGTGATCGTCGAGGCACTCCTCGTCGGATTGATCGGCTCGATCATCGGCATCGGTGTCGGTGTGCTGCTGGCGATGGGTCTCGCTGCGATCATGAATGCGGCCGGATTCAACATGCCGGACGGACCGTTGACGGTGCTGCCACGCACGGTGATCGTTGGCATGGCGGTCGGCCTCATCGTGACCATGGTCTCCGCGCTCCTTCCTGCCAGAAAGGCTGCCCGGGTGCCACCGATCGCAGCGATGAACGAAGAAGCAGCACGCACGCCGCGTCGGTCGCTCCAGGTCCGCGCGATCTGGGGAACGATCATCCTGGCGCTCGGTCTCGTCGGCCTGTTCATCGGGTTGTTCGGTTCCACCAACCAGGACCTCTGGTTCGTCGGTATCGGTGCGCTCGTCTTCTTCGTCGGGATCTCGGTCCTGGCGCCGCTCGCAGCGGGACCGATCGCCAAGGTAATTGGATGGCCGCTCCCGAGGCTGTTCGGCGTTGCCGGCCGTCTCGCACAGGACAACACGATCCGCAAGCCGCGCCGCACCGCATCCACGGCGTCGGCGCTCATGATCGGCGTCGCCCTCGTCGTGTTCGTCGCCGTATTCGGAGCGTCGATCAAGTCGTCGGTTGCCGAATCGGTCACCGACACGCTTCCGGCCGACTTCACGGTTCAGTCGACCAACTTCGCGGTTGGTGTGACTCCTACCTTCACCGAAGAGGTCAGCGCGCTCCCCGAGATCGGCGCCGTTTCGGGGTTGAAGCTCGGGAACGCTGTGGTCGACGGTGAAGACACGGCACTGCTCGCGGTCGATCCCGCAACGGTGGGTTCGGTGAGCAACTTCGAGGTCTCGGACGGGGCCTACGAAGCGCTCTCAGCGACCAACGGGATCCTCGTGGCCGACACCGTCATGAGTGACAAGGGCTGGGTCGTCGGAGACTCGATCTCGATCGTGTTCCCACAGGATCCCGGCGGCCCGATCGAGATCGTCGGCACGGTGAACTCCGCCGACTTCGGCAACTACGTCATCTCGGAGGAGACCTACGCCGTCGGGTTCAACAACCCAACCGACTTCTTCGTGTTCGCGAATCGTGCAGACGGAGTCGATCTCGAGGTCGCTCGGACAGCCATCGACGGTGTGGCAGCCGACTATCCGAACGTGAAGGTGCAGAACAAGAGCGAGTTGATAGCCGAGACCGAGTCGCAGATCGACCAGATGCTCGTTCTATTCACAGGTCTGCTGTTCCTCGCGATCATCATCGCGGTGCTCGGCATCACGAACACGCTGGCGCTCTCGATCATCGAGCGGACCAGGGAGATCGGACTCCTCCGGGCCGTCGGCATGGTGCAGCGCCAGGTGCGACGCATGATCCGATGGGAGGCGGTCATCATCGCCCTTTTCGGCGCCATCATGGGCGTCGGCGTCGGCCTCTTCCTCGGGTGGGCCGTTGTTCGGGCACTCGCCGATCAAGGCCTCGGGTCGTTCGCCGTACCGGCCAGCCAGATCGTCATGCTGGTGCTGCTTGCGGGTGTGGCCGGAATTATTGCCGCTATCTACCCGTCGTGGAAGGCGTCACGACTGAGCGTCCTCGAAGCCATCTCATACGAGTAGCGAAGAGAAACGAAGCGGAAAGGAGCGCGGGTCGGTCCCGTGCTCCTTTCCGTCGATACCCCCTCGCGTGATATCGTCTCCCAATGCCCATGCGCCTTGGTTTCATCTCTGCTCCAACGTCGGAACCACATCGATGACCAGCGGTACGGATCCGACAAGCGACGGACTGTTCTCGCGGGTCTTCTCGCGAGCCACCGGCGTGGTCGTCGATGCCGTAGATCCAGACACGATCATCGACAGCGTCGACGTCAACGCCCTCATGGATCGGGTCGACGTCAACGCGCTGCTCGACCGCGTCGACCCCCAGGTCCTTCTCGACAACGTCGACGTCGATGCGCTGATGGATCGGGTCGACGTCGATGCGCTGCTCGCCCGGGTCGACGTGGATGCCCTCATGAGCCGGGTGGATATCGACGCGCTTCTCGACCGCGTCGATGTCAAGGAACTCACCGACCGGGCCGGCATCCCCGATATCGTCCGGGAGAGCACCGGCGCTCTCGCAGGATCCGCGATGGACGTCGTCCGCCGCCAGGTCGTGGCCACCGATCAGATCATCGGAACCGCGACTTGGCGCTTCATTAGACGCGACCCGGAGACGCGACCCATCGCGCCGCCCGCCCTCGATGCCGGTACCGGGATTGACGAAGAGGGCCGGGGCCAGGTCACCGGCCACTACGCTGGTTCCGTTTCGCGGCTCTTGGCATTCCTCCTTGACTCAGTCATCGTTTGGGCGGCATTCGCGGGCTTCGTGTTGGGGTTCGCCTTCGTGATCGATTTCCTATTCGACCTTCAGATCGGTACGTCCTGGCAATCGAGCATTCTTGGGATATTCCTCGCCGGATTCTGGGCGTTCTTCTACCACTGGATGAGCCTGTCACTCGCAGGAAAGACCGTCGGGATGGGTGTTCTCGGAATCAGCGTCGTCGCCCGCGATGGTGCACCGATCGGCGGGAAACAGGCGGCGGTCCGACAACTCGTCTTCCCGTTCTCACTCTGGTTCTTCGGCCTCGGATTTCTCGGCATCTTCACGAGTCCGGAGCGGCGAGCGATGCACGACGCCGCGGGCGGCTCAGTCGTCGTCTACGACTGGGGCGACCGCCCCGCCGAAATGCCCGCACCGATCACCCAGTGGCTAGACCGCCACGGGGAAGAAGCTGGTACGCCGTAGTCCGTAGTCCGTACTCAGTACTCAGTACTCACCCGAAGGGTGCTGGTCACCCTATCCAACTGGGAGCGTGCTCCGTGACGTACATGCTCACCGCGTGGACTCGGTCGAGCGTCTCGCAAAGGCTGTCCTGGCGGTACATCAGATCGACGAGCGAGATGTTCACCGCAGCGATGATCGAGAGACGACGCTCCTGCCCGTCGGAGAGGGCACCGAAGCTGTCGACGGCGGAGACCTCGATGGGTAGGTCGACCCCTCCGATACCGGCGAGTTCGGCAGAGAGCACGATCAGATCCGGGGGATCGTTCAACAGAGGTAGCCCCCAGTTGAACAGGAACGGCACCACGAATCGCCCGTCTGGATCCTCCGGTGTCTCCGGGGCCTCCATCAACATGTCCTCGAGTTCCAGCACGATGCGGGGGTCAAGGTCGATCGCGAGATGGAGATCGAGGGGGCCCTCGCAGGATTCTGCCGGATGGAGGTCGACCTCCCATGCCTGGCGGAGGGTGTAGGTCTCCACGAAGTGGCGCTCGTCATGAACGTGGAATCCATGCTCAACGGCATGGTCCTTGAGATAGGTAACGGTGCCTGCGAGATCTACAGCCATGGTGCGAGGCTACCGGCGAACGCCGCGATAGGGTGCGGCCACTGCTCCCAACCGAAAGCAGAGACGTGTCCTGGTCATTCGGCGCCTCATCCGGTCTGCACCGCCATGCTCTCGTCTACAGCGACGGCGACTGGTGGTACGACCCGCTCTCCAATGAATTCGGGTTCAGACTCGGAGGACGCGAGACTCGCGAGTGGACGGACACGACATGGGAGTTCCCGGGACCCGACGAGTACGCCACGCTTGCGGCTCGCACCGAACCCGGCTGGTTCTCGAAATCTGGAGAGAAGGCGATTCACGCCGCTGTCGTTTCTGGAGACCCCCACGCCATCGACGTGACCGCCGGACAGCATCCCCAGTACCGCAACACCGCCGATGTGCTCGCCGGCCTCATGTCGCTCGAGAGCCGCCGCTCCTACGCATCTGAACTGCTCTCCCGGTCGGTAGTCGCCGGCTTCGAGCCGAAGGATGATCCGTTCATCAAGAAGTACATGCCCGATGCGGGCCTGGTGATACCGATCGCTCCCGGCGTCGCGGTCGCTCTGCCCATCATGCGAACTGCGATCGCCCTCACCGTGGCCGAACTTCATCAGGAGCAGAGGAACCTGCGTACATCAATCGAGATCCTCGAATTGGTGGATCAGACGACGCACGTCATGCTCTCGATGGTCGAGTTGTTGTGCGCCGTCGGGAGATTCGACGAAGCCATCACACTGACCGAACATGCGTTGAACGACGATGACGTCACCGCGATGACACTCGTTTACCGCGGCATCGCGCTCAGGGAGACCGGGCGAACCGAGGAGGCACGAGCCGCTCTCGCCAAGGCGCTCGAATACGACAGCCGTTCCGAAGGAGTGCTGGCGTTCGCGCGGATCGTCAACGCCTCGATGAACGACGGCGAGTGATCAGGAGACCGTCCGAATAGCGATGCCTCCGAAGTACGCCCTGGCGTCGACAAGGAGAAGCGGTGCCTCGTCATCGGCCGCATCCGGATCCGTCAGATTCTCGGCGCCACCGGCGAACATCGTCGAAGCCATCTCGACACGCCAGTCTGCCGGCACGGTCACGTCGATCCCGCCGGCGACAGCGGTGAGTTCGAGCGTTGCGGACGTTGAGATATCAGCTTCCGTGAGGTCGATCGTCATACCGCCCATCACCGCGGTCCCCGACCCTGCCCGGAACGAGTCGGATCGATTGACGATCTCGGCACCATTCATCGCAGCCACAGCGGCAAAGACGTCGGAGTCCTCATCTCCGTATGCAGGAAGCATCCGTTTAGCCACCTGGGCCGCAACGACCAGGAGAACGTTGAGAAGAAGGACACCGAGCAAGGCTCGCTTGAGGGTTCGCATATCTGAGACGGTACCAGCCGGGGTCTGGCTAGCTCACCAGGTCGCGGGAACTCTCGGCATCGGTCGTCCCCCATCGCTGGATGGCCGCTGCTGCTCCGAGCACCATGGCGCCGCCGATCATCTGGACCACGCTGAGATACTGGCCGAGCAGGATCCACGCAGCCGTCGCGGCAAAGACCGGTTCTGTCGTCGAGATGACGCCGACTATCCCGGAGGCGGCACGGCGTAGAGCCGAGAATCCGAACAGGAACGGCAACGCCGTCCCAATGATCCCGATCCACAACAACTCAACCCAGACCATGGCAGACAGGTCGGTGGGAAAGGTCCACAGCGGTTGAACGAAGAGCCATATGACCGAGGCGAACACGAACCCCCATGTGACGATCGTCATCGCCGGATGAGATCTCCCCAGGTACTCACCGAAGACCAGATAGGAAGCGAATGCAACGGCAGAGAGGAGACCCCAAGCCACGCCGATCCAGTCGCCGCCCTCGAGGTTCCAGGCCTCCGTGATCAGGAACACACCGGTCACTGCCACTGCAGCCGCCACCCACACTGTTGGAGAGACGTGCCGTCGTTGTGCCACCACCATCCAGAGAAGTACGAAGATCGGTGCGAGGAACTGGATCGTCGCTCCTGGCCCGACACCGAGCCGATCGATCGCCCAGTAGAACGTCACGTTCACGACCACCAGGTTGGCACCGAGGAGCGCGAATCCCAGGAGGCCGCCCCGGGGGGCCAGGGCGCCCCGGAAGTACGCGAATGGAACGAAGAGGAGCGTCGTGACGATCGCCCGGGCCTCGGCAACTCTGGTCGCCGACAGGTGCGTGAACGCGTCGGCCGCGACCGCTCCGCTCACTCCCCAGAAGAGAGCAGCAAGCAACGCGAACGCGATGCCGTTCCGTGTCGATCGATCCATGGGAGAAGAAGGTAGTCGGTAGTCGGTAGTCGGTCCCCCGTCGATCCGATCGGGGCTACGCTCCCGACTCAT
>JBLWQS010000004.1:0-15538 GCA_048452705.1 Acidimicrobiia bacterium | reverse complement strand
CTCCGCCATTCCGACACAAGGAGTGGCGAAACCTCATCCTTGCGCCTGGCGCGCCTGGCCGCCGATCTGGACAACGGCATCACTCAGCACACTCCTAGAGGACGATGACTTCGGCGTGATGCCCGGGAGTGTTCGCGATCCTGCGATCGAGTGTGAGAAGAGGAGTTCCTGTCGTCTCCGCAAGGGCCACGTAGGCAGCGTCGTAGGCGGAGAGGTTGTGCCGTAACTCCCAAATCCGAGACATGAGCGGTCCGTGATCGTACCGACGGATCGACACGAGACGATATCGCCTGAACGCAACCGCAGCGTTGGTGTCGGCGGCCCGGTCGAGGCGGCGGAGTCCGTGGGCGACCTCAAGATCGACGACGTGAGGAGCGATTAGTTGAGCGTTGGCGATTGCCCTGCCTGCTGCGTCCTCGGAGTACTCGAAGTTCGTGACGGCAGCGATCAACGCCGACGAATCAACGGTGACCGTCACCGGGATTCCCTTCCTTCCCTGATCGCGTCGAGAATCTCCTTTCGGGTCGTACCGATGAGACGGCCGGCCTTCCGATCCGCCTCGATCTCCGCGAAGAGTTCCTCGTTGGTTGGGATCGAAACGATCCGGTCGAGTTCACGCTTCAAGTAGTCCGACAGATTCATCCCCTTCGACGCGGCTCGCTGCTTGAGACGTTCGTGGAGATCGGGCGGCACGTTGCGAATCTGGATCATCACCATGCCTTCACACTAGAACATGTTGTACACATGTGATCATCTGCGATGGCAGCAACGATGTCAAGAGGGTCGATCGTTGGCGGTGATCGACTAGCCGGTGGGCGCCAGGTACTGGAGGATGCGAGTGCCGTCGGTGTCGAACATCTCCAGCATGCCGGCACCAACGCGGTATGTATCGGCGAGAGCCAGGAGGTCCCGATATCGGGTCTCCTGAGTCATGGCATCTTCATCCGCGCAAGCCATCAGGGTCGATGGTCCAAGGACTATCTCGATCGAGCCGTCATCAGCCTGCCAGGTTCCGCCATAGTTGTTGCACCCAGATGAGCCCGAGAGCGTGCCGTCCTCTGCGAAGTCGGCGGTCACAGGGACGTCGATGACGGTTGACTGGAATCCACCGGTCCCGTTGTTGTATGCGATGAGGTCCCATGAGGTTCCGGCGAGGTCCTGGGAGATCGCCGCGTACTCGAGCAGCGGAGCACCGCCGGAGGAGAGTGTCATTGTCTCTCCGTCGATTGTCCACGCGTCGACGGATTGAAGTGCCCCGAGGTACGCCGCTTCCTGATCCATGACCCCCGGGTCTGCACAGAACATCTCGGTGGACGCGAGGGGTCCGAACGTGATGGAAGAGCCGTCCAAGTTGTACGACCCGAAATACTGGTTGCAGGAAGCGTTCCCGGCTGCTCTGTCGTCTTCGAAGGCGAGCGTCGGCGCGGTTGCAGCCACCGGAGCGCCCATCGTTCCGTCGGATCCCGCGATCCCGGTCAATTGCCAGGCGTAGTCGGTCGGCATGGCACCTCCATCGGAGCCGCAGGCAGCGGCGAGAAGAGCGAACGGGAGGACGAGCAGGAGCAGTCGTTTCATCATGTCTCTGAGACGATACCGGAACGGTCCAAGGTTCCCCTGCCGTTTCCCGACAGTGTCGGCCTTGCGAGCGTCAGGTCTCCGATGCGACTCCGAGGAGCCGTTCGCGCCGCAGCTTCTTCGCTCCGCGAATGGAGAGGAGAATCGCGATGATCCACGAGACCGCGCCGATCAGGAACGATGTTCGTCCTGGAGATACGACGACGCTGACCGAAACGGCGTACGACAGCATGATCACGGGCAAAGTCACCAGGCTCGACGCCTGTTGCGCTGAAGCGGCCGAACGAACGCGGGCCGAGATGCGCAGGATCACCGTGAGGGCGACCGCGATGAATGGCGGGATCACCCAGAGGATCAGGACCACCCATCCGACGGTCGGGAAGAACCATCCTCCGAGTTCCGGACCAACCGTCAGATTCACGACGAGGGCGTATGCCGAGAAGCCGACGATGAGTGCGAGGAATCCCGGGACAAGACTGGCGATCAGCTTGCCGACGTAGAGCTCCTTCATGGTGACCGGGCTGTGGGCCAGGAATTCTCCGGTGCCGCGCTCTCGCTCTCCAACGATCGCGTTTGAGCCGACCGCGGCGGAGATCGTCACGGGAACGATGATCGCGATGGGGGCAAGAAGGAAGACTGCGGCGATGTACGACGCTCGCGCCAACGGAGTTTCACCCCGGGCTACCTCGTTGACCCGCTCCGGGAGATTCCCGATGACGCTCGTGACTTGGTCGACGAACGGCGTTCCCTCAACCTGACCGATCACGGTCAGCAAGATCAGCGGGATGAACACGAAGAAGAGGCTCGCCATGATCAGCAGGGGAATCCAGTAGTCCTTGCTCTTGAAGAGGCGGCGCAGATCCGCACCGGCGATCGCGCGAACGTGGTCCCACTTCACGATGACTCCTCCGGATCGGATCGCTGCATCGCGAAGTAGAGCTCTTCGAGAGATGGCGTGATCGGCTCGACCCTCGTAAGCCGTACACCGTCGCTCACGAGGTCTGCGATGAGGTCGGGGAGCGTGCCGTGATCGCTGAGTGTGGCGTGGACGGCTCCATTCCATGACACGGAGACCACTCCACGGCGGTCTGCGATCGAGTCGAGGGTGGCTCGATCCTCGGCGTCGAACAGGACCACGGGGTCGGCGAGGTAACGGCCTGTGAGTTCCTCAGGCGATCCCGACACACGGGCATGTCCGTCGCTCATCAGCACGATCTGATCGGCGATCCCCTCAGCCTCGTGGAGGAGGTGCGTACACAACACGATCGTTCGACCCCGACCGGCCAGTTCGCTGATCAACTCGAGAACGTTGCGCGACGACTCCGGATCCAGACCGGCCGTCGGCTCGTCGAGGAGGAGAACTTCGGGATCGTGGATGACCGACCGAGCCAGGGCGAGTCGCGTCCGCATGCCCGTGGAATAGCCGCCGACTTCCTGGAGAAGAGCATGATCGATCTCGAATCGTTCCGCAGCGTCAAGAGCAGAAGATTCGCTGGCGCCGAAGATTCGGGAAGCAAAGCGGAGGTTCTCCCACCCGGTGAGCTGATCGTAGAAGGCGGGCTTCGGAGGGACGATACCGACGCGTCGACGAATCTCATCGCCGTCGACCTTGGGGTGAAGGCCGAGCACTTCGATGTCGCCGCGGTCGGCGACGACGGCGCCGGTTGCGAGGCGAACGGTGGTGGTCTTCCCTGCCCCGTTCGGGCCGAGGAGGACCGTTACCGCACCGGTCGGAGCCTCGAAGTCGAGGGCCTCGACGGCGCGAATGGTCCCGAAGCTCTTCGAGACCGAGCCGAAGCGGATTGCGAATTCCATCTGAGATGTCATCGGTCCGGACGCTACCCAACCTGAATCTTTAGATCCCCACCATTCCGCGGGCTGACGGCGTCATATACAAGGACGCGAACCCTGGGTATGCGTGGCGTAGGATCGGGGTATGTGCGGACGCTTCGTTCAGACCCAGGAGGCCGAGAACTACGGCTCCTACTTTTCGGTCGACGTGGTCAGGACCGATGCGGTGCTCCGCTCGTGGAACGTAGCACCGACGAAGCAGGTCTATGCGGTGGCCGAGCATGACGGCGAGCGCCAACTTGGCACGTTCGACTGGGGGTTGGTGCCGTTCTGGGCGAAGGACCGCAAGATTGGGGCACGCCTCATCAACGCCAGGGTCGAAACCGCGGCGGAGAAGCCGGCGTTTCGCGACTCGTTCTCCGCCCGACGGTGCATCATCCCTGCGGAAGGCTTCTACGAGTGGGAGCCGAAAGACCGCGGCAAACTACCCCACTACTTCTTCAGTCCTGATGGGCGACCGCTGGCTCTGGCCGGACTTTGGTCATCATGGAAGGACCCCGACTCGGGCGATCGAATCCGCACGTGCACGATCCTCACAACCGATGCGAATGATGTCGTCGAACCGATCCATCACCGGATGCCGGTGGTCCTGCCCGACATGACGTGGGATCCGTGGCTCGATCCGGACGTCAATGACGCGGGGGTCATCGGTGATCTCCTGGCAGCATCAACGGGTCCGAGTCTCGTCGAGCATGCCGTCTCGACCCTCGTCAATCGGGTTGCCAACGACGTGCCGGAATTGATCGCACCACTCGAGAGCGGTGCTGTGTAGGCATCTGCCGATCGTATTCGTCGTCAGTGAATGGATCTCAGCGCCATGAGAGACACCAACAGAACCGTCAATCCGATGACCAGGAGGCGGACGTCTCGATTGCGGCGAGCGACGATGAACGCAGCAGCCCCGACGGTGAGCACCACGCCGAATTGAAGGGCGACGCCGGCATCCGTGGCTGGGAGAAGCACATCGATCACCTCATGACGAACACGCGAGCGACTCGCTTCATGCCGGAAATTGGTCCTCCAAGTCGTAATACGCTGTGACCTATGCGCGCACTACGGAAACTCGGTCCCGGTCCTGGTTTCGAATTGGTCGACATCCCGATCCCGGAGGTCGGGCCCGACGAAGTGCTCATCGAAGTGAGAGCGACCTCGATCTGCGGCACCGATCTCCACATCTACGAGTGGAATCCGTGGGCCGCCGATCACGTGTCTCCTCCGATCACGGTCGGACATGAACTCACCGGCGTGGTCGTAGACCGGGGCGCGAACGTGACGGAACCGGAGATCGGACAACTCGTCTCCGCCGAGTCGCACGTCATCTGCAACATCTGCGCCTGGTGTCGGACCGGTCAGGGCCATCTCTGCCCGAAGACACAGATCCTCGGTGTCCACCGCGACGGTGCCTACGCAGAGTACGTCGTGGTGCCCGCTCAGAACGCTTGGCCCGACCCCCCGGACATGCCGCTATCGGTTGCGTCGCTTCAGGAGAACTTCGGAAACGCGGTCCATACCGCGACGGTCCCCTCGGTCGCGGGGCGCAAGGTGCTCGTCACCGGCTCTGGGCCGGTTGGAGCGATGGCGATCGCCGTCGCGAAGGCCCTCGGAGCCCGAGCCGTCTACGCGACGGACATCTCCGACTACCGACTCGACCTCGCGACAACGATGGGAGCGGACCGGACGATCAATCCACTTCGGGAAGACGTCGCCGCCATTATCTCCGAAGCCACCGAAGGAGAGGGCGTTGATGTTCTTCTTGAGATGTCCGGGGCACCATCGGCGCTCGAAGCCGGCTTTGCTGCCCTGAAACCGGGCGGGGAGGCGGCGCTTCTGGGGCTGACATCGGAGAAGTTCCCGTTCGACATCGACGACAACATCATCTTCAAAGGTGCAACGGTGCACGGCATCGTCGGGAGGCGCCTCTGGCAGACGTGGCTCGAGATGCGGGGCTTGATCCGTTCCGGGGCCGTGGATCTTGCCCCGGTGATCACCCATCGGTTCGCCCTCGACGACTACGAGAAGGCCTTCGAACTCATGCAATCGGGCGAGTGTGGCAAGGTCATCATGTTCCCGGACCCGGCGTACGCCGATGGACCACTGAGCTGACGGAGGCACCATGACCGACAAGACAGCATTCATCCGTGACGAGGTCCAGGTGCTCAAAGACCAGGGCCTGTACAACACGATCCGCACGATCGAAGGTCCCCAGGGGGCGCATCTGATCGTCAATGGACAGAAGGTCTTGAACTTCTGCTCGAACAACTATCTGGGTCTCGCCAACGATCCGCGCCTCGTCAACGCGGCGATCGCGGCGCTCAACCGTTACGGCGTTGGACCAGGAGCTGTGAGAACCATCGCAGGAACGATGACGATCCACACGGAACTCGAAGAAGCGCTTGCTCGCTTCAAGGGTGTCGAGGCGACGATCTCCTTCCAGTCGGGTTTCACGGCCAACCTGGCGGTGATCCCGGCGCTCGTTGGGGCCGGAGACGTCATCATCTCCGACGAGTTGAACCACGCTTCGATCGTCGACGGTGTGCGTCTCTCCAAAGCAGCACGAAAGATCTATTCCCACAACAACGTCGGTGTCCTCCGTGAGCGCCTCGCCGAAGCGCGTGAGGAGGGAGCGAAACAGATTCTCGTCATCACCGATGGTGTCTTCTCGATGGACGGAGATCTCGCACCGCTCGACCGGATCGTCGATGCTGCAGACGATTTCGATGCCATGGTGATGGTCGATGACGCCCATGGTGAAGGCGTCGTCGGTCGTGGCGGGCGTGGGATCGTCGATCACTTCGGTCTTCACGGTCGAGTTGACGTTGAAGTGGGCACGATGTCGAAGGCCTTCGGAGCCGTCGGCGGTTACGTCGCAGGATCCGAGGAGTTGATCGAGTGGCTCCGTCAGCGCGGCAGACCGTTCCTGTTCTCGTCGGCCATCACACCGCCGGATGTGGCCGCATGTGTCGCATCGGTTGAGATTCTCGACGGTTCGACTGAACTCGTCGATCGACTCTGGTCCAATTCGGCAGCGTTCAAGACGATGATGAGCGATGCCGGATTCGACATCGGCGTGAGCGAAACGCCGATCACGCCGGTCATGCTTGGTGATGAGTATCTCGCCCGCGAGTTCTCCCGCAAGTTGTTGGAAGAGCAATCGGTCTTTGCCCAGGCGATCGCTTTCCCGACCGTGGCTCGAGGGAAGGCAAGGATCCGGGTCATGATCTCAGCAGCCCACAGTGCAGCAGATCTCGAGATGGGTGCCGCGTCATTCGTAGCCGTCGGCCGTGAACTCGGTGTCATTGCCTGACAATGGCCCCATTCATGGTGGGGGTTGAGGGGCTTTCGACACTCGATCCGCGGGCCGAGACGCTGAGATGAAGCCACGAATTCGACGCCACCGTCGCTAGATTCAGACATCGCTGGGGGATTACCGCCATGTCTGAGACAACGCAGAACGACAAGGGAACGCCCGCATCTTGGGGCCGACTTGCTCTGCGCGGGTTCGTCCTGCTGCTCGGGATGGTTTCGATCTACTTCTTCCTCCCGACGCTCTTGAATCTTGCCGAGAGTGCTCCCCAACTTGAGCACGTGAAGTGGCGTTGGTTTCTACTGATGGCGTTGTTGATGACCGGGGCGTTCGCTTCGCAGTGGGCGCTCACTCGAATCGCGGCACCCGGGATCTCCTGGTTCGTTGCCGCTACTTCGCAACTCACGTCCAACGCAGCTGTGAAGGTGATCCCAGGAGGGGTCGTCGCAGGCGGAGCCTTCTACTTCAGGATGCTGGCCGTCTCAGGCGTGCCGATGGGCACGGCGATCACCGCTCTTGCTGCCGTCGGCATCCTCTCGAATCTCGTCCTGCTCGCCCTCCCCTCAGTGGCCGTTGTGATCGCTGTGGTCTCGGCACCCATTCCTGAGGGGATGCTCCCGGTGGCGATAGCCGGGACCGTGATGTTTGTCGCGATGTTCAGCGCGACGGTTGTCATGGTGACCTTCGATCGGCCCCTCCACGCTGTTGGTTGGGTCGTTGAACGTGTCGTCGCATGGGCCGGAAGGCTCTTCAAGAAGGACTGGTCGCTTACGGCCGATGACATCGTCGAGCGGCGCGACGAGGTCGTTTCATCACTCGGCAAGCGTTGGCACAAGGCACTCGCGGTCGCCGTGTCGAACTGGCTCCTCGACTACGCCACTCTCGTTGTCGCATTGATCGCCGTCGGAGCCAATCCTCGCCCCAGTCTCGTCCTCCTGGCGTTCGCCGGTGCGGCCGTTCTCGGCATGATCCCGATCACCCCCGGCGGTCTCGGATTCGTGGAAGCCGGACTCGTCGGTATGTTGACGATCGCAGGAATCCCGGCCGGTGATGCACTGCTTGCAACGCTTGCCTATCGCCTCTTCCAGTTCTGGCTCCCGATCCCCGTAGGGTTCGTGTCGTACGTCCTGTTCCGGCATCGCTACGGGAAGCTCTCCGATCTCCCAGGGGTCTCCTGATCGTCAGCCCTGTCGAGGTGAAGCGCAGGCGGTCACCGTGATCCCGCGAGTTCCGATTCCGATGCTTCCAAGGATCCTCGGTTCAACCCGATCGGTCACCGCGACACAGATCGTCATGCCGTCGGTGGTGGCGCTTGCCGTGCGACCCGATCGAGATCGGGCGGCGAGCGAAGCCGTCTCGGCTGCGGCAACAGCAGGGCCCCGGTCGAGACGAGTCGTTCCCTCGTAGGCCGACGAAACCTCCAGATGTGCGGCTCCTGCTTCTGCTCCGACATCGGCGGCGAACGCGGCTTCTCGATACGTCGCGGCGAGCAGCGACGTATCGAGAGCCAGACCCAGCACGACGAATCCGATGAAGAACAGTGCCCCGAGATACGGGAGCATGGATCCACGCTCGTTCATGGCCGGCTCCGATACGGGCTGAACGTGGTGGTCGCCCGACCGGTGACCGTTTGATGAAGGGGGCTGCCGGCGGGACCAACGAGCGGGACGCTCACCCGGACCTCGACGGTGAGCGACGATCCGGCAGCCGTAGCGATGACGTCGGCATCGGGCAACAGGTCTCGTGCTACTCGCTCGGCATCACCCGGATCACCGTACCTGACTGCGTACTGCGCCGCATATGAAGCGACCTCGGAGACCTCGGCTGAGGCCGCTCCGAGACGGCCGACCGTCACGATGACCTGACTAATCACGAGGACGAACACGAATCCAATGGCCAGCGTTCCGATGAGCGCTGCTCCGCGTTCGCCCATCATGGCGGGACCACAAGGGGCGCCGTCGAAGCCGCGCGGATGGTGATCGGAACCAGGTCCGGTCCGGGCGGCAGCCACCGGATAGCGGCACGTGCGGTGACACCGACGCCGTCGGACTCGACGAACGCGCTTACATCTGAAGCACCCGGCACGATGCGGGCAAGTTCACCTTCGAGCCTGATCGTCTCCGCACCGAGATCACTCCCTGGTCGTCCCGCTCGTCGCGCAGCGGCAGCGACTGCCGTCTGCGCGGTGTCGCGGGCGACGACAACGAACGCGACCTGTGTAACGACCACGATCAACAGGAAGATGACGGCGGTCGCTGCGAGCGATTCGACGATCACCGACCCTCGATCTACGAGAAGAACCCTGTCATCTGGGCCACGATGCTCGACCAAACGTCGGCAGTGGCGCTGCGAACCATGGGCAGCAGCATCGCAATCACCAGGACTGCGATCGTTGCCAGGCCCAACCACTCGACGGTGGTTGCACCTCGTTCTTCGTTCCACATGTTCACCCCCTTTCCTATGGATCCCCCGCCAGGCTTCGCAGACCGACGAGGGTTGGATACAGCAAGAAGAGCAGCGTCACCGGGACCATCAGAGCGAGGACCGGACCGTATGTCGTCAGGGCTCTCCTGCCGCCCTCGGCCGTCAGATCACGGGCAAGAGCAGCGCGGTAGTCCGTGCCCAGTTCACCGAGCGCATCGGCAAGACGGCCGCCGGTGTCGTGGGCGTGAGCGAGGAGGGTGTAGAGGCGAGCCGCTTCGGTGTCGGCGGTCCGTCGAGTATTGCGCTGCAACGAGTCGCTGATGCCGCGACCGTCCTCAACCTCGCTGATCGCGACCTGCAGTTCCTCAGCAGCGACGCCCGTCGACCCGTCGACATAGCGCTGAATGGCTGTGGCCACCGACTCTCCCGCGATGACGTGGAGCGAGAGAGCGTCGGTGACTATGGGCAGTTCGAACCGGAGCCGGCGCGCCCTGCGATCTCTCCGAGTCGAGATCCACATACCGAACACAAGCCACCCGGTGACCGCCCCAAGAGCAGCGAGCGGGAGCACCGATCGGCCCGGTCCTTCGATGAACAGATCCCCCTGAGAGACAAGAGCTCCGACGAGTCCGCCGACGGCGGCACCCCCGGAGCGTCGGAGGAAAATCTCGCCTTTCGACCAGTCGAGACCGGCAGCCGCTGCCGGATGATGATCGATGTCCTTCGAGTCAGGCTCGGTGGGAGGTGGAGCGGGACGGAGATACTTCCCGACCCGCTCACTCAGGTTCGCGGCCGGGCCCGCCATCGCGATGAGGAGAATCCCTGCAGCGAGCACGAGTGCGACGGCGATGCTCATCGCACAACCCGGGGGGCGCTTGAGAGCCGGGCCGAACGTCTGGCTGCGATGAATCCAAGTCCGGTCGACGCAAAACCGATGGCGATCACCATCGATCCGGTCGTCGTACGGTACGCATCGGCGGCCTGGGGATTGGTCGCGATTGTCAGCGCGAGCAGCGCCCACGGTGCGACGAGTGCCACGGTCGCCGTCATCCGTTGCTCCGTGAGGGCGGCCGCGTGGGCACGGCGGAGTCGTAATTCGTCGGAGACGGACACTCCAAGTGACGATATGACGGTGCCGACGCGGTGGCCGCCGGATCGGTGGGCGAACGAGAGCGTTGCGAGAACCCGATCGCTCGTTGCATCATCGAGTTCGTGTCGAAGCCGCTCGAGCGCCGGTGTGAAGCCATCACCGAACATCACGGATTCTTCAACATGTCGGGCCGATGAGGCCAGTGGCTCAGGGGAGCGCCGGGCGGCTGCGATGAACGCATCGGGGAGCGTCGCTCCTGCCGCAACCCGCCCCTTCAGCAATGCGAGGAAGTCGGGCCACGCCTCAGCCAGGGACTCTCGATGGCGGCGTCTCTTGGAGGCATCGATCGTGATGGGAACCGACGCGGCCAGTGCTGCGATGGCGATGGATGCCGCCGGGACCGCAAGGAGACCAAGGGCAAGGAGCCCTGCAACGGTGCCGGTAGCCAACGCTGCGGGGACCGCCCACGCAGATGGGAGGTCTGGTCTGCGAAGCCGGAAGGAAGGCGTCCACCCTGACACCACGATCCAAACCGCCGCTCCGGCCAGTACGGCCGCAACGCCCCTCATGGTCGCCAGCCGGACGCGTCGAAACGAGGATCGTCGGGCGTGGCACCGGTCCAGTGCAAACCCGACGGACCCGACTCGAAGATCGGTTGCAGGGTGAAAACCTCGCCGGAGAGTTGCTCCGGAACGAACGCGACTTCGTCGACCGTTCGGTTCCTACCCGTGCGGCGGATGAACACGACGAGATCGACGACCGAGGCAACCGTGCGACGCACGAACGGAATCGCGACGTTCTGGCCAGCAAGGACGCTGTACGAGACGAGTTTCTCCAATGCATCCCGAGCGGAGTTGGCGTGAAGCGTCGCGATCCCGGAGCATCCCGCGTTGAGCGCCATCAGCATGTCGAGTGCCTCCGGCCCGCGAACCTCACCGACGACGATCCGGTCGGGTCGCTGACGCAGGGCCTCTCGGACGAGATCGCGCAGTGTGATCTCGGCGCCGCCGTCGAGCCCAGCGTCACGGGTCTGCATCTGGGTCATGTCTGGGAGATCAGCGTCGATCTCGAAGACCTCTTCGCACGTCACGACTCTCCGGTCCGGGGGTACTTCGCGAAGCAGGCAGTTGACGAGGGTTGTCTTCCCGGCCCCGGGTGCCCCGGCGACGAGCACCGAGAGGTCCCGGCGCATGGCATCGCGGAGAAGTGCGGCAGATGGAGCAGTGAGTGTTCCCCGCTCAACCAACTCATCGAGTCCGGTGGCGGTGACAACGAACTTGCGGATCTGAATGTTGAGGCGATCGGGATGGGTGACGGGTGGGCCGGTGATGTGGACCCGTGACCCATCGGCGAGCTGTGCCGACACTATCGGTGACGAGAGATCCACTCGTCTTCCGGTTCCTGCAAGGAGCTGATCGGCGAAGCGGCGGAGTGTGGCTGTGTCGGCCACGATCGGTAAGAGTTCCTTGATCCCGTTGCGTACGACGAAGGTTCGCTGTCCTCCGATGACGATGATCTCCTCGATGGTCGGGTCGTCGAGAAGCTCTCCGAGGAACCCGAGCCTGTGTGGAGGAGCGGTCACCGTCACGAGACCGCTCCCATCGCCGCGAGCGACCGCCTCAGACGCCCATCCGGACGTTTCGCTGAGAGCGATGCGGCGCGAATCGCAGGGCGGTCGGGGATCACGATTGCCGGTTCGATACCGGTCCATTCCAGCGTCGCAGCGATCACGTTCGCTTTGTCGCGGGGAGCGACCCGATTCAACACGATCGTCGGCGGTGGCCCGGACCAGGCGGACACCAGTTGGGCGGCTCGAACGACTCCGACGGCGCTCGCATCCACAACGAGGACGGCTACGTCCGAGCGCTTCAGAACTGGGTCGTCGGGTTCCGCGGTTCCCAAATCAACGACGACCCTGTCGAACGCGACGACGGCTGCATCGATCACGTCGTCGACCATCGCGGGCCTCAATGGAGCCTCACCGATCCGGTGAGATCCGGTGATCACCGAGATCGGCCCCATTCGATGCAGCGCTTCGTCTGCGATGGTCCCGGTCATCCGCACGTGGTCCGCCACGTCGGTGATGTCGGGACGAGGTGGTAACCCGAGTCGAATGGCGATCGATGGTGCCGACACGTCCAGATCGATCAACGCCGTCGGCGATCGGCCCCCGGATTCCCAAGCGAGAGCCAGTGCGATCTCGGTGGTACCTGGTGCTCCTCGCGGGCCGATCACGGAGATCACCGTGCCCGTTCCTCCCCGATCGAGAAGGGCGGAGGATGGGGAGATGAATCGGATGGCGGTAACGATCGAACGGACGTCGGCAGTGTCTGGGAGTAGCTCGTCGACCCCCGCGGTTCGAAGCATGACGGCGGCCGGGCCGTCCTCGTGAGGATGGATTCCCAGGACACCGAGCCCCGCACGCTGCCAAGCTGCGATCTGAACCGGCGTGACCCAAGACACTTCACCACCGGCGACGACGACGTCGATGTCTTCAGCTTGCTCCTCGATCTCGTGGGGCTGGAAGGCCCGAAGCACGATCCGGAGTTCGGCCGTCTCCCTTGCGTACGAGACAAGGCCCGGCTCCCAGTCTCGAGCGGAGAGGACGGTGGCGACGCGAACGCTCATCCTCCGACCCGAACCAGGTCGAGATCGCTCCCGTTCATCGCGGCGGTGAGGGAAGCAGCGAGCGCATCATCGACGGCGAGAAGGAGTTCGATCTGGTCTCCGTTCATCGATGAGTCGGAGATCGCCGCGTCAACGACGAAGACGGAGGATGCGATGAGTCGAGTCTCGGTTGGCTCCCCGGGGCGGGATGTCGAGGCGTAGATGTCGACCCGATCGCCCGGATCGATCCGTCCGAGTACCGCGTGCGCACGATCGAGTTCGAGGGCGAGAAGATTCGGAGCCGCCTGAACCTCGGGAGCACGCAGCAGGCTGGGCAAGAGGGGCTCCCCGGCAGCGACCGGCGCTACCAGGACCCAATCGGAGAGTTCGCCCGGTTCGTCTCCCACGACGAGACCATCTGCATCGGCGGTGTTCCTCACGGTCAGGTCGAGTTCTGACAATGGCGTGCCCGCCGGGAGATCGGAGCCGGCAACGAGAACGGGAACCGTTGGTACGGGGCGGGTCATCCAGAGCACGAGGAGGATGGACAGAGCGGCGAGTCCGATACCGAGCAGCGTCCTCGTGTCCGGTCGGGGGATCGTCAAGCTCCGCAAACGCACACCGACGGTCATCAGCGGCCTTCCATCGCGACGATGTGGGCGATCGCGATGTACCGCTCGGTGTTTCCGTCGATGACGACGACGTGATCGACGCCGACCGCCTCGACCACACCGCGATAGAGCTGACCATCGGCGGTGGAGAGAACGATCTGCTCGGTGCGGTCCTCGGAGTCGAGGAGCCGGTCTCTCAGTGTCTGGCGCCTCCGTGCCGACGCACGCGCCGCCGCCTGTTCAGCGTCGAGGGTGTCGTCTAGACGGTTCCGAAGCGAACGTCCAAGCCGGACCAAGTCCGGATGACCAAACGGATCCATTCCCCGCCACCCCCCGTTTCTGAATGCAAAGGATGCTTTCCTCCTCTCTTCATATCACATCGAGACCTAAGTGGGAATAGGTGCGTTTCGCGTTCCTAGACGACATTTCGCGCCCCAAGAGCACAATTCGCGACCAGTGACGCTGTCAACGGTGAGCAAGAGTCTCTACCGACCGCCGACCACGGAATACGGACTACGGAATACGGACTACCTTGATGGCATGCCCACCGACTCCATCCTTGTGCCCGACCCCAGCCCGGAGCGTCGTGTCTTCACGAACCGGACGCTGAACATGCGCTCGATCAAGGCGATCGGGTATGACATGGACTACACGCTGACGCAGTACCACGCAGAAGCGTGGGAGGAATGTGCGTTCGGCCATGCTCAGGACAGACTGGCTGCTCTGGGCTGGCCGGTCGAGACGCTCGAGTTCGATGCGACGACGGTGAGCCGCGGACTCGTCATGGATCTCGAGCTCGGCAATCTCCTGAAAGCAACCCGTTTCGGCTGGGTGATCCGAGCGACGCATGGCACGCGTTTCCTCAACTACCAGAAACTCCGCCGGGCGTACTCGGGAACGCTCATTGACCTCGCCGAGGATCGATATGTCTTCCTCAATACTCTCTTCTCTCTCTCGGAAGCGAGTCTCTTCGCCCAGTGCGTCGAGCTCCTCGACGCCGGGAAGCTCCCGAGCGGTCTCGGCTATCGGGAACTGTTCGCGGCCACGAGGGGGGCGATCGACGGAGCGCACCGGGATGGCCTCCTGAAGGCGGATGTGCTCGCTGATCCCGAGCGGTTCATCGTGCTCGACGGCGACACCATCCACAGCCTCCTTGACCAGAAGCACGCAGGGAAGCGGATGATGCTGATCACCAATTCCGAGTGGAGTTTCGCCAACGAAATCATGACGTACACGTTCGACCGGTATCTGCCGGAGGGCCAGACCTGGCGTGACCTCTTCGGGACGGTGATCGTGTCCGCTGCCAAACCGGGCTTCTTCACGTCGTCGAATCCGCTCTACAAGGTGGTCGACGAGGACCGGGGTCTTCTCGAGCCTCACCATGGGTCGATCGAGCACGGCGACATCTTCTACGGGGGCAATGCGCGGCTGGTCGAGGAGTACCTCGGGCTGTCCGGCGACGAGATCCTCTACGTTGGGGATCACCTCTACGGCGACGTTCACTTCTCGAAGGACCTTCTTCGGTGGAGGACGGCGCTCATTCTCCAGGAGCTCGAATCTGAGGTCCGGGCGCTCTCCGGATTCCTTCCCTCCCAGCAGCGTCTCGGGGAGTTGATGACCGTGAAGGAGCAGCTCGAAGCGAAGCTGAGCGCACTACGACTCGCAGCCCTTCGAGTTCGTGATGGATACGCGGATTCGATGTTCGACGTGAGTGACGGTGAGGCGGCGATCATCGAGACCAGAAACGCGATACTGGCACTCGACGATGTGATCGCCCCACTCGCCATCGAGGCGGGACGTCTCCGTAGCGAGGCCTGGGGGCTCATGATGCGAGCCGGCGCCGACAAGAGCCTGCTCGCCAGACAGGTCGAGCGATACGCGGACATCTACACGTCGCGGGTCTCGAACCTGCTGTATCCCGGCCCGTACGCGATGTTCCGGATCGGTCGCCTGGATCTGCCGCATGACCCCCACCCCCAGCACGAGGTCCACTGACTGAGCTGTGAGCTTTGATCTGTGAGCTCTGAGCCCGAGAGGGCAGGGGACAGACAACAGACAACAGACAACAGCAAGACG
>JBLWQS010000003.1:0-18956 GCA_048452705.1 Acidimicrobiia bacterium | reverse complement strand
GCTCGATGAGATCCTCGTCGGTGCCGGCGTCGGTGATGCCGTTGAAGGCGAAGGAACACTGCCGGACGGATTCACCAACGACGGTGATCAAGAAGTCACGCTGCGCGCACTTGTCAAAGAAGTCAAAGCGAAGCAACTCCCCGAACTCACCGATGAGTTCGTGTCGGACGTCACGGAGTTCGAGACGGCCGACGAGCTCCTCGAGATGATCAACGAGAATCTCCGTGCGTACAAACTCGACGCCGCCCGGACGGCGTTCCAGGAACAGGCCGTCCAACAGCTTGTCTCCGATGTCGACCTCGAACTGCCGCAGGCGCTCGTCGACGCCGAGGCGGAAGCACGAGTCCGCAATCTCCTCACCCGGCTCGAGTCCGACGACATCGGATTCGAGGACTATCTGCGGATCATCGGCAAGGACCAGGTTGGACTCGTCGAAGACGTCAAAGTCCAAGCAACGTCTGCGCTCGCCACCCGCGTCGTGATGGACAGCATCATCGCCATCGAGAGCATCGAAGTCAACGACGACGACTTCAGCGAAGCACTCGAGTCGATCGCGGCCGGTTCGGAGATGGACGTCGATGAGTTGAGGAAGATGCTGGAGGAGAGTGGTCAGGTTGAGTCACTCACCGGTGATATCCTCAGACGGAAGGCACACGATCGGATCGCCGACGCTGCGGTTGCGGTCGATGCCGAAGGGAACACGATCGACCTGACCCCGGTTGCGGTCGACGAAGAAGACGACGATGACACCAACGGGGACGACGGCCAGGACGAAGATTCGTCCCCAGAAATCGAGGAGTGAAATGAGCTACCTAGTTCCCACCGTTGTGGAGCAGACCCCCCGGGGTGAGCGGGCGTTCGACATCTACAGTCGGCTCCTCAAGGACCGCATCGTCTTCCTTGGAACCCCCATCGATGACGGTGTCGCCAACATCATCATGGCGCAGTTGCTTCACCTCGAGGGCGAGGATCCTGACAAGGACATCAACCTCTACATCAACTCGCCCGGGGGCTCCACCTACGCCCTGATGGCGATCTACGACACGATGCAGTTCATCAAGCCGGACGTATCGACCTACTGCATGGGCCTCGCCGCATCGGCGGCCGCCGTGCTGCTCGCCGGCGGCAAGAAGGGCAAGCGCTTCGCCCTCCCTCACTCGCGTGTCATGGTGCATCAGCCCCACGTTTCGGGTGTCGGGGGCCAGGCAACCGACATCGAGATCCACGCCAAGGAGATTCTCAAGACACGTGAAGAGATCAACGAGATCCTCGCGCTTCACACCGGGCGTCCCTTTGAAGTGATCTCCGACGACACGGACAGGGACTTTTGGCTCAGCGCCGAGGAGGCCGTCGAGTACGGTGCTATCGACGCGGTGCTGAAAGGCCGCAGCCTCGAAGCCGTCGAAGGGTAGGGAGGCCACACGTGGCCAAATACGAGGGAGCTGAGCTCCTCAAGTGCAGCTTCTGTGGGAAGTCACAGAAGCAGGTCAAGAAACTCATCGCCGGGCCAGGCGTCTACATCTGTGATGAGTGCGTCGACCTCTGCAATGAGATCATCGACGAGGAACTCACCGAAACCGAAGAGGTGTCGTTCTCGGAGCTTCCCAAGCCTCACGAGATCTTCGACTTTCTTGACCAGTACGTCATCGGGCAGGACCAGGCGAAGAAGATCCTGGCTGTCGCCGTCTACAACCACTACAAGCGGGTGCGTGCCGGGCAGCGGATGACCGACGAGGACGTCGAGCTCCAGAAGTCCAACATCTTGATGGTCGGCCCGACCGGGACCGGCAAGACGCTCATGGCTCAGACCCTGGCTCGACTCTTGAACGTTCCGTTCGCGATTGCGGACGCCACAGCGCTCACCGAAGCGGGCTACGTCGGCGAGGACGTCGAGAACATCCTCCTCAAACTGATCCAGGCCGCCGACTTCGACATCAAGCGAGCCGAGACCGGGATCATCTACATCGACGAGATCGACAAGGTTGCCCGCAAGGCAGAGAACCCGTCGATCACACGCGACGTCTCCGGTGAAGGCGTGCAGCAAGCCCTGCTGAAGATCCTCGAAGGGACGCAGGCTTCCGTGCCGCCGCAGGGCGGGCGCAAGCATCCCCATCAGGAGTTCCTCCAGATCGACACGACCGACATGCTGTTCCTCTGCGGAGGAGCGTTCTCCGGTCTCGAGGAGGTCATCCAGAAGCGGATCGGAAAGAACTCCGTCGGGTTTGGCGCAGAGGTTCACTCTGTTGACGGCCGCAGGCCGGCCGAACTGCTCAGCGAGGTGCTTCCGGAGGATCTGCTCGGGTACGGTCTCATCCCCGAGTTCATCGGGCGTCTCCCCGTTATCGCAACCGTCGATGACCTCGACGTTGACGACCTTGTCCATGTCCTGACGCAGCCGAAGAACGCTCTCGTCAAGCAGTATGAGAAGTTCTTTGAGATGGACGGCGTCGAACTCGTCGTCACTGAGGAAGCGTTGAGAGCGATCGCCGAGCAAGCGATGGGCCGGGGTACCGGCGCTCGCGGGCTTCGGGCGATCATGGAAGAGGTCCTGCTCGACACCATGTACGAGCTTCCCGCCAGATCGGACATCGCGCGGGTCGTCATCGACGAGCAAGTCGTTCGGGAGCGGGTGAACCCGACGTTGGTTCCCATCACCGAGCTTGCTTCGACCGACATTCCCGAAGAACGCTCGGCCTGAGTCGAGGGCGACATGGGACGCTGGCAACGGAACGCCAAGGTGGCGTTCATCGGTTCTCACGGTATACGCAAGACCACGGCGGCTCACGGGTTCGCCAACGCCATGCAGCGCGCCGGCCGTTCCGTCGAGTACGGCCGGGAGGTTGTGAGAGATAACCCCCTCGGCATCAACGAGGGAGCCACGGGCGAGGCGCAGCTCTGGGTGCTTGTCTCCCAGATTCGTCAGGAGCTCACCCTCGCCCCGAAGGCCGAGGTCCTCGTTCTCGATCGAGGCGTGATGGACAACTACGCCTACTACCTGCGGGCATGCGGTGGTGACGATCGATTCGCCGTTGCTCCCTTGGTAGACGAGTGGTCCAAGACGTACGATCTCGTCATCCGACTCCACCCCGATGTCGACCTGTCATCGGACGGCGTGCGATCCACCTCGGACGACTTCCGTGTCGAGATCGAGCGCATCCTCGACGATCATCTCGATGATTTCATCGCGGAGGGGCGACTCGTCGACATCCCGGCATCCGAGATCGGAGACGGCTACGACTGGTGGCCGATCGCGGAACGTCTGGCGGCACTCATACAGGAGCCCCTCTTCGCCGATGGAGTCCCAAAACGCAAAATCGCGCGCAAGCGCAAGCCGCTGCGTTCTACCGACTCGCAGTTGATGTTGGGGGACCAGTAGACAGCTCCAAGCTTCAAGCTGCAAGATCCAAGCCGGTCTTGAGGCTTGAAGCTACTTCTCTCTTTTTCCGGCCTTCCAGACGTGCGTGACGCGGTCAGGGTCGCCCCACGGGCCGTTGTCTTCGAGCGGGTCGAAGTCGAGAGCGATGACATCGGCGTCGTAACCCTCCCTCAGCTGGCCCGACCTCGGCGCCTGGGGCCCGAGCGTCAGTGGACCGTTCGCTGTCGACGCCTCGATCGCTTCGAGAGCCGTCATCCCGGCATTCTGGAGGAAACGAACCTCCGCGCCGTTCTTCCCGTACGACCCGGGAGTGAAGATGTCGGTTCCCATGGCGATCGTGACCCCATTGGCGATCGCGATCTTCATCGCCTGAGCGTGGTGATCGGCGACCATCACGCCTTTCTCATACGCGTAGCGGGGGAGTGAGGCCTCCAACTGGAGGAGTTGATCCACGATGAACCGGGTTGGGACGTAGATCGTTCCCCGCTCGGCCATGAGCGCGGCCGTCTCCTCATCGAGGTAGGAACCATGCTCGATGGTCTGGCACCCGGCATCGACCGCAGCCTTGATCCCGGGGAGCCCGTGCGTGTGGGCAGCAACGTAGCGCTCCGCCCGTCCCGCTTCTTCCACGATCGCCCGCAACTCCTCGTGGGAGAACTGCTGATGAATCGGGTGGTCGATCTCGGACATCACACCGCCGGAGGCACAGATCTTGATGACCTTGGCGTTCTTGCGGAGCTGTTTCCGGACCGCCTTGAGGCACGAGGGGACACCGTCGCAGATCTCACCGAGCCATCGTTCCGAGCTCTCGATGAAATCGAGGTCGAAGGAGTGACCGTCTGCGTGCCCGGCCGTCGTCGAGAGGATCCGCCCGGCACCGTAGATATTCGGTCCGCGCACGCTGCCGTCGTTGATTGCCGACGCGAAGTCGAGACCGAAGCCGCCGACCTCGCGCACGCTGGTGACGCCACCGTCGAGCGTGTCCGCGGCATCGGCCGCCGCACGGACGGCCATCTCGGCGATAGTGGTGTGCAGTGTGTCGTGCATGTCCGTCGTCGTGAGGCCGATGAAGTGGATGTGGGAGTCCCACAGGCCCGGCATCGCCACGGGCACTTCGGTGGTCACGGCGTCTGGCGTTGAGGGAGCGTCCGATGACCGCCCGGCGAAGGCGATCGTCCGCCCTTCCATGATCACCGTCCCGTTCTCAACGGGTTGGCCCCGTCCGGGGATCAGCAGGTCTGCGTTGATGCGCACGGTCATGAGTGTCCTCCGTTGGGTCGCCGGCCCACGGTAGCGGCGGCGAGGCGTGGTGCCTCAATCGATTGTGTCTAGGACCACGTGAGAGGTGGTCCTAGACACAAACGACGGTCTTGGGGGTCGGGGTGGAGGCGTTCTGGGGGTGACTAGTCATCCGAAGCGGCCGGCTTTGTGTCTCGACGGATACGGAGAGTGGTCGTACCGTGTGGCCCAGGCGGTTGGGAGCAAGTTCTCGGTTCGGGCGAGCAGGGGAAATGGTGGAGAGAGGCCGGGGATCACAGAATCCCCGGCTTCTTCCATTGCTGGGTCAAGACCGCCGGTAGCATGCGTGATTCGCCGCAGGAACCGATGACCGAGGGGCATGATGAAGGCAACCTACGATCCGAGCGCCGTCGAGTCGCGCTGGTACAGCGTCTGGGAAGACGCCGGTGCCTTCCGTCCTGAGGTCAACCCCGACGGCAAGCCGTACTCGATCGTCATCCCGCCCCCCAACGTCACCGGTGTGCTGCACATGGGCCACGCCCTGGACCTTTCGATCCAGGACGTCCTGATCCGCCGTAAGCGGATGCAGGGCTACGCCGCCCTTTGGATCCCCGGGACCGACCATGCCGGCATCGCCACGCAGAACGTCGTCGAACGCGAACTCGCCAAAGAAGGCACGAACCGTCACGATCTCGGCAGGGAGCGTTTCATCGAGGAGGTGTGGGCGTGGAAGGCGAAGTCCGGGAACCGCATCACCGAGCAGATGCGCACGATGGGTTTCTCGACCGACTGGACCAGGGAACGATTCACATTCGACGAGGGATTGTCCAAGGCGGTCCGGAAGGTTTTCGTCAATCTCTACGACGACGGTCTGATCTACCGGGGCAACCGGATCATCAACTGGTGCCCTCGCTGCCACACGGCCATCTCGGAGATCGAGGTCGAGCATGAAGACGAAGTGGGCGAACTGACCCACATCAAGTATCCGTTCGTCGAAGGCGACGGACACATCACCGTCGCGACGACCCGACCCGAGACCATGCTCGGCGACACCGCCGTGGCCGTCCACCCCGACGACGACCGCTATCGCGACGCTATTGGCCGCATGATCCGCCTCCCGCTTCTCGACCGCGAGATCCCTGTAGTGGCAGACGAGGGCGTCGAACTCGAGTTCGGGACGGGCGCCGTGAAGGTCACTCCCGCTCATGACCCGCTCGATTTCGAGATCGGGCAACGGCACGGACTCGAAGAGATCCAGGTCATCGACACCGAAGCACGCATCACCGCGGCCGGTGGCCCATTCGTGGGTCAGGATCGATTCGAAGCCCGCGAAGCCGTGCGCCACGAACTGAAGAAGCGTGGCTTCCTCGAACGAATCGACGACCACCACCACTCCGTCGGCCACTGCTCGCGATGCGGGACGGTCGTCGAACCCATGCTCTCGCTCCAGTGGTTCGTCAAGGTCAAGCCGCTGACGATCCCCGCCATCGAATCGGTCAAGGAGGGGCGCACCCGCTTCATCCCCAAGCGCTGGGAGAACAACTACTTCCACTGGATGGAGAACCTGCGCGACTGGTGCATCAGCCGACAGCTCTGGTGGGGCCATGCGATCCCCGCCTGGTATTGCGACGACTGCGACGAGGTGATCGTCACAGAAGACGACCCGGTTGCCTGCCCGGCGTGCCAGGGGACGTCACTTACCCAGGATGAGGACGTGCTCGACACGTGGTTCTCGTCACAACTCTGGCCGTTCTCGACGATGGGCTGGCCAGAAGAGACCGCCGACCTCGCCACGTACTACCCGACGACGGTGCTTGTCACCGGGTTCGACATCATCTACTTCTGGGTGGCACGCATGATGATGATGGGCCTGTACTCCACGGACACGGAGCCGTTCGCCGACATCTCGATCCACGGCCTCATCCGAACGCCGGACGGCAGGAAAATGTCGAAGTCATCCGGCAACGCCCTGGACCCCCTCGAATTGGTCGAGCAGTACGGCGCCGACCCACTGCGCCTCTCGCTGATCCAGGCGGCGGCACCCGGGCACGACGTCCCATACGATGAAGCCTGGACGGACGCTGCGCGCCGGTTCGGGAACAAGCTCTGGAACGCGCTGCGGTTCGCGGTGGAGCACATGGAGATCACCGACGTCCCGGTTGACGGCGGCTATCCAGAGAATCCCGGTCCGGAAGACGCATGGATCCTCGAACGCCTCGCCGAAGTCACATCAGAGTTCGATCGTCTCTTCGACGCGTACCGCTTCTCTGATGCGTACGGATTGCTCTACAACTTCGCCTGGGCAGAAGTGTTCGACTGGTATCTCGAGATGGCCAAGGGGGCGTTGAGCGACGAAGCCCGCGCACCCGCAACACGGACCACGCTCGGTGCGGTGCTGCGCGATCTCCTCAAACTCTTCCACCCGGCCATCCCTTATCTCACAGAGGAACTCTGGAGTGAACTCGGCGACGGGAGCCTCCTCATCACCGCGTCGTGGCCGACACCGCCGCCTACGAGTGGCCCAGAGGGGATGGCGACGCTGCAAGACCTCATCGTGAGATTGCGTCGATTCCGGTCAGAGCACCAGATCAGTCCCAAGACACCGATCGACATCACGGTGAACGATCCGGATGGCCTCATCGAGGAGTGGTGGTCCGAGCATCTCCGAGCTCTCTCGGGGTGCACCGTCACAGACGGTGAGTTGCCGACCGACGGCGCCGTGAGCCGGGTGATCGCAGGCACAGTCGAGGCGTTCATCCCGCTGGAGGGACTCGTCGACGTGGATGCGGAGCGCAAGCGCCTAGAGAAGTCAATCGCCGATGGCGAATCCGATCTTGAGCGATCGAGAGCCAAGCTCGCTAATCCGAACTTCCGGGATCGTGCTCCCGCGGAGGTCGTAGCGGGGGAGGAATCGAAGGTCGCTTCAGCCGATGAGCGCATCGGCAAGCTCAAGACACAGCTCTCGGAGTTGGGATAGACCGTGGCTGAATCCCTCCCGAGCATCACCGACCGGTCCGACGCGGAAGCGTTCCTCGACGAGCGCATCGGCCAGGGTGTGAAGCCGGGCCTTGAGCGCATCACCGGTGTCCTCGAGTTCATGGGCAACCCGCAGCTCGACTACCCGGTCATCCACGTCGCAGGAACGAACGGCAAGACAACAGTGACGCGTCTCGTCGCCGACATTCTCGGTGCACACGGGATTCGAACAGGCACCTTCACGTCGCCGCATCTGCATCGGTTGGAGGAGCGATTCTCGATCGACGGTGCGCCGATATCGCCAGAAGCGTTCACCCAAGCCGTCTCCGACATCGCCTGGTTCGTGGAGGAGTACGAACGCCGCTCCGAGTCCGGGATCACCTACTTCGAGGTCACAGCGGCGCTCGCGTTCTCGGTGTTCGCAGAGGTCGCTCTCGACGTGGCGATCATCGAAGTGGGGATGGGTGGACGGTGGGATGCGACGAACGTCGTGGATCCGGCCGTAGCCGTGGTCACCGGGATAGCACTCGACCACGTTGAGTATCTCGGCGAGACCGTGACTGAGATAGCGGCCGAGAAGGCGGCGATCATCGGGGAGGGAGGAGTCGCGGTAACCGGTCCACTTCCTTCGGCCGCTGAGGGAGCCATCACCGCTCGCGTCGACGAGATGGCTGCGAAGTGGTACCGATCCGGGGATGCCTTCTCAATAGCGAACGAGACCCGCGCCGTTGGTGGGTGGATGGTTGACATCGTCGGCATCTACACCGACTACACGGAGCTCTATCTCCCGATCCACGGACGGCACCAGATCGACAATCTGGCGACGGCGATCGCCACGGCCGAGACGTTCCTCGAGCGTGCACTCGATATCGACGCCCTCCGAGATGCACTGGCGGCGACCACACAGCCGGGACGCATCGAAGTGGTTCACCATCGCCCCCTTGTCGTCGTCGATGGGGCGCACAACGTGCAGGGTGTCCAGGGTCTGGCATCTGCGCTCCGAGATGAATTTCCAAAGAACGATTGGCACGTCGTCGCCGGCATGCGCGGAGAGCGTTCGCCCGGCGAGGTCCTCGAACCACTCACGGGTCTTGCTGATCACCTGTGGGCGACCGCACCGAAGGATCCGGGGGCGATCGATGCATTGGTCGTCGCGTCATCGGCCGGGTCTGTGCTGGGATGCGAGGCCACCGTCGTCCCAGACGTACCGGGCGCCGTTGCCGAAGCGATGAGCGCCGCAGGGCCCACCGGCGCGGTTGTCGTTGTCGGGTCGCTCTACGTGACGGGTGAGGCACGAGAGTCTCTCATCGGGACCGGGTTTCACCCATCGGGAGTCCACGTCCGGTTCGAGTCGGTGATCGAAGACGATGGCGACGACGAAGACGACGAACCGTGGGTGGAGACCGACGATGCCTGGGCGGAAACCGACGACGACGGGTAGCCTTCCGGCTCATGGCAACTGAATCAACTTACGTGATGGTGAAGCCCGATGGCGTACGACGAGGTCTCGTCGGTGAAGTCATCTCCCGCTTCGAGAGCAAAGGGCTGACGCTCGACAAGATGCGCATGCTGACGATCGACGACGATCTGGCATCGCAGCACTATGCGGAGCACGTCGACAAGCCGTTCTTCGGGGAACTCGTAGCGTTCATCACGAGCGGGCCCGTCGTTGCTATGCAGTGGTCCGGCGATTCGGCGGTTGCCGTTGCCAGGACGCTGATGGGCACGACCAACCCCGCCGAGGCGCCTCCCGGGACGATCCGGGGAGACCTCGGCGTGATCATCACCGAGAACATCGTCCACGGATCGGACTCGGTGACGAGTGCCGAACGAGAGCTAGGACTGTACTTCTAGGACCGCTAGACGGTCCCGTAGTTACACTGACACCACACTCCCAGGGAATGCTCCCATGAACAGTCTTCTGTCCTTCGCAGGTCGGGACATGGCCATCGATCTCGGCACGGCGAACACACTTGTGTTCGTGCGCGGCCAGGGCATCGTCCTCAACGAGCCATCGGTGGTCGCGATCAACACCCGTGACAACCGGCCCCTCGAGGTCGGCATGGCCGCGAAGCGGATGATCGGACGCACCCCGTCGTACATCCAGGCCATCAGGCCGCTGCGCGACGGCGTGATCGCCGACTTCGACGTGACCGAGAAGATGCTCCGCTACTTCATCGACAAGGTGCACACCGGTCGATTCGCCGCGCGTCCAAGGATCGTCATCTGTGTCCCCTCCGGCATCACGGGCGTTGAGCGCCGTGCGGTCGAGGAAGCCGCCTATCACGCGGGAGCGAGAAAGGCGTACACGATCGAGGAGCCGATGGCCGCAGCGATCGGCGTCGGCCTTCCCGTGCACGAGCCGACAGGTTCGATGATCGTAGACATCGGCGGTGGAACCACCGAAGTTGCCGTCATCTCGCTTGGTGGAATCGTCGTGTCGAAGAGCATCCGGATCGGTGGCGACGAACTCGACGACGCCATCATCCAGTGGGTGAAGAAGGAATACAGCCTGATGCTTGGCGAACGAACCGCCGAGCAGGTGAAGATGGCGATCGGATCGGCGTGGCCGTATGCCGACGAGCCGGCCGCCGAGGTTCGCGGCCGTGACCTGATCACCGGTTTGCCGAAGACGATCGTGCTTTCGAGCGCCGAGATCCGTGAGGCGATCGAAGAGCCGGTCGAAGCGTTCGTAGACGCCGTCAAGTACACACTCGACAAGACGCCTCCCGAGTTGGCCGCCGACATCATGGAGCGTGGCATCGTCCTCGCCGGTGGGGGTGCCCTACTGCGCGGTATCGACCAGCGACTCGTCAACGAGACGGGCATGCCGATCGTTACCGCGGAACGACCACTGCAGAGCGTGGTGCTCGGGTCTGGAGCGGTCCTGGAGGAGTTCAACGTGCTGCACGTCGTGCTCCAGTCCAGCGGCCGCGGGTGACATGGCCCCGGGTCGAAACTGATGTTCCCTTCCGGACGACGTCTTGACCGTTCAACGGCGCTCTTCGTAACACTTCTGGCGGTGGGGTTCCTCGTCGCGACGTTCGACGTCCGATCTTCGAGTGGCAGCGTCACGACCGTGATCCGGAGCGGCGCCCAGACGCTGGTGGCTCCGGTTCAACAGGGGATCGACTTCGTTGTCCGACCCGTCGTCGGGTTCGTCGACGGAATCTCCAATGTCGCGGGTCTCAGCGACCAGAACGAGCGTCTCGAGGCAGAGGTCCAGCGCCTCGAACAGCGTCTCCTTGAGACGGCTGCTCTTGAACGCAGGGTTGCCGAACTCGAAGCGATCAACGACCTGGCGCCTCCTGAGGATCTCGCGACGGTAACGGCCCGGATCTACTCAGCCGGGGCATCGACGTTCGACCAGATCCGTCTCATCAACCGGGGCTCGGACGATGGGATCGTCATTGGCCAGGCTGTGGTCGACGAGGATGGCCTTATCGGTCGTGTCGATCTCGTCACGAAGTCCTCAGCGCGGGTGCGCCTCATCACCGATCCGCTCGTCTCGGTCGGTGTGCGGGTACAAGACACCAACCAGACCGGTGTGACGACCGGGCGGGGGGACGAGCTGCTCCGTCTCGACATGTTCGACGCAACGCAGCCGATGCGTGAGGGAGCCGTCGTTCTCACCGACGGGAGCCTCTTCCCTCCCGGGATCGTGGTGGGCTTCGCCGACGAGACGAAGTCAGCGGACGTTGGGTTCTCCTTGCGGACCACCGTTGACCCGGCCGTCGCATTCTCACAGCTCGACTTCGTGAAGATCGTCGTCGGGTGGTCACCACTCGATGCTGATCCGCAAGCCGGCGATTCGCTCGTCGACGCACCTTCGTTCACCGATCCGGCGGCGGGGCGAGAATGACGAACACCAAAGTCATCATCGCTCTCGGGCTCGTCTTGGCCGCGGTCCTCATCCAAACGACTCTCTTCCAGCACGTGCGTCCATTCGGATACGCGCCGGCCCTCGCGATGCTCATGGTGATCGCTCTGGCGCGCTATCTCGAGCCGGAACAGGCCCTCTCCGTCGCATTCACGGGAGGGTTCCTCCAGGACATCCTCGGCGGTGCACCGCTCGGATTGTGGGCCAGCACGTTCACCCTCGTGGCGTTCCTCACGTTGAAGGCTCGCGATCGTGAGATCGCTGGAACACCGGTCGTTCTTCTTGGCGTGTTCGTGTTGACCTTCATCGGACAATTCACGTACGCGGTCCTCGGAACGCTCTTCGGACAGGGGATCATCAACCGTCCGGGATTCATCGGGGATCTTCTCGTGCCTCCTCTCTACAACGTGATTCTCGCCTACCCGATCTTCTGGCTGGTGAAGATCACCGTCCGGCCCCCCGAGAGGACGTGGGCGGCATGACCGGCACGTGGCGACTCGCGGGTGTTGGCATCGTGCTCGCCATCATGCTCGGCGTTCTCGGCCTTCGTCTCTGGACGATCCAGGTGACGGAGACCGACAGGTACACGGCCGTTGCCGAGCAGAACCTGATCCGTGTGGTCCCGACGCCCGCTCCCCGAGGAGACGTGTTTGATCGGAACGGCGAACTCCTTGCCGGGACGAAAGCGTCGCTTGCCGCGGTCGTCGACATGGGTCTCGTTGAGGACGACTTCGCCGAAGTCCTCGCTCAACGTCTCTCAGCGTTCCTCGATCAGCCGGCGAGCGAGATCCTCGAGCGATTCGAGAACGCCAACTCCGGAGCACAGATCATCTTCGCAACGGACCTCACCGAACAACAGGCGTTGACACTCCTGGAACATCGTGAGGACTTCCCGGGAGTTGCCGTGATTCCACAGCCGATCCGTGAGTACCCCGGCGGGGAGCTCGCTGCACAGGTGTTGGGATACATCGGCAAGCCATCCGAAGCAGACCTCGAGCGACCGGACGTGAAGGGCACCGACGTCGTCGGCAAGGCCGGGATCGAGCGGTCTTACGACGATCTACTTCGTGGCACCGAAGGCGTCATCACATATCAAGTCGATGCCGGTCGTTCGGTTTTGCAGCAGCTCGGCGAGCGGGAATCGGAGCCGGGTGACAACCTGATCCTCACGATCGACAGCGGGATTCAAGCTCAACTCCAGGAGTCCCTCGAAGCGGGTCTCGGGCTTGCCAGGGAGCTTGAGATGGCAGAACGTCAGGAAGCTCTGGAGGCGGAGAACGGGGACATCCGAACCCGACTGTTCCTTGCTCTCGAGGCGAAGCAGTTGGAGGCGAAGCGGGCCGAAATCGAGAGAGCGGCGGCGGAGGCTTCGGGGGAAGAAAGCACCGCAACAGACGAGGACAGTGCCGATATCGACGCCGTGATCGAAATCGACGAAGGCAAAGTGCTCGGATCGCTCTATCCGGGCCTCCCGATCGATGAGAACGGCGTCTGTGAACCCGTTCAGCGGGTAGAAGTCAGTGTGACCTCCCGAACGCTGCTCTCCGGGAGCAAAGAGCGGACCATGCAGCTATTGGCCGTTCTCCAGGATCGATCCCAGCGCATCGCCGTCGTGGACATCGACGGTGAACGATTTGAAGTCGAAGAGGGCGACTCGTTCGCCACGACCCTCCGGGTGATCGCACTCACCGAAGATTCCATCGTCGTCTCACACTCGGACAAGTGGTGTCCGGTGCGAACGGTTGGCGTCGTTCAAGATCCCGACGACGGTGCGATCCTCGCGATGGCCTCATACCCATCCTTCGACCCGACCTCGTTCGTGAGCGGACTCACCCAGAACGAGTGGGAGAGCCTCGGCACGATCAATGCATTCACGAACTTCGCCATACAAGGTCAGTACGCCCCGGCGTCGACGTTCAAGGTCGTCTCGTACGTGCTGGCGATGGAGGAAGGGATCTACCCGCTGGATCGGCCGGTGGGCGACCGGATCCTTGGCGATGAGAACACCGATACGACACCCCCGGACGAAGAGGGCGGCGAGGAAGAAACGGTTCAACCCGTAGAACCGATCCCATCAGACTCCGATCTGAAGCCTTTGACGTCCGACACGGACCTCTACATCTGCACCGGTAGTCTCCGTTTCGAGTTCAACGACGGGTCCTCGCAGGTGTACCGGGACTGGAAGCGGAACGGACACGGACCGCTCGACCTTCACGGTGCGCTCCAAGCATCGTGCGACCTGTATTTCTGGGAGATCTCGCTTCGGATATGGAACGAGCGATCAGATGAGACGGGTATCAACAACGAAGACCTGTGGCAGGAGTGGGCCCGGTCGTTCGGTTTCGGAACCGAGACCGGCATCGACCTTCCCTTCGAGAAGCCCGGTCTGATCCCCGACCGGCAGTGGTTCCGCGACGAGCAGCGCGAGGATACCGGACGGGTGCGCTCGACCGGGCCCTGGGTCGGTGGAGACCTGATGAACGCCGTCGTCGGACAGGGAGCCGTGCTGGTCACTCCGCTCCAGTTGTCGAACGGTTTCTCTGCCATGCTCAACGGAGGCACGCTGTGGACACCTCGTGTCGTCTCGGAGATGCTGGACCAAGAGGGCAACGTCGTCGATGAGAACCCCAAATCGATCATCCAGAAGATCGACATGGATCCGGCGACCGTTCGGGGACTGCGCCGCGACATGCAGCAGGTCGTCAACGGACCCATCGGTACGGCCCGAATAGCGTTCGCCGGATTCGGCCCGCAGATCTCGACGGTCGGTGGCAAGACGGGGACGGCGGAGATCATCAAGGCCGTCGAAGACGTACAGGAAGTTGATACGGCATGGTTCGTCGGGGTGGCCCCGGTCCTGGCACCTGAATACGTCGTGACCGTCGTCGTCGAGCGTGGCGGATCAGGAGGTCGAGTGGCCGCGCCGGTCGCACGCCAGGTCCTCCAATACATCTTGAACGGCGAAGATGCCGTGACGTCGCTCGAAGCAGGAGAGAACACGGACTGATGTCGATCACGACCGATCGCAGCCAAGTCTCCCTGCTCCGGCGGGACAGGAAGCTTCGCCCGGATTGGCTGCTGCTGATCTCGTACATGACGTTGTCGGGTCTCGGTCTCTTGATGATCTACACGGCATCGGCCCCTCGTTTGGAGGCGCTCGGTGTGAGTCCGACCCGTGAACTCGAGCAGCAGGCAGCGTTCGTCCTTATCGGATTCATGGCCTTCGGCGTCGTCTCACTGATCAGCATGGCGACGATCCGCCCGTGGGTCTCGGCCATCTATCTCGGTTCCATCGTCACCCTGGTTCTCGTCCTGAGTCCGCTGGGATCCTCGGTGAAGGGGGCGCAGCGGTGGATGCAGCTTGGGCCGATCCGATTCCAGCCGTCTGAGATAGCGAAACTCGCGGTCATCCTCGCTCTTGCGGCGCTGCTGGCGGCCGCCGCCAAACCGATGCGATGGGAGCGTGTGGCACGGGCCGTCGCTCTGGTCGCTCTTCCCGCCGTGCTCATCTTCCTGCAACCCGATCTCGGGACGATGCTCACGTTCGGTTTCATCGCAGGCGTCATGATCTTCGTCGCCGGTGCGACGTGGCGACAGGTGGCGGCGCTGGTGGTCGCAGGCCTCATCGGAACGGTGGGTCTGTTCCAGGTGGGAGCGATCAAGGAGTACCAGATCACGAGGCTGACGGCGTTTCTCGATCCCGTGTCCGACATTCTCAACACGCAGTACAACCAGTACCAGAGCCAGATCGCGATCGGAACCGGGGGGCTGTTCGGCAAGGGTCTCTTCAACGGCACCCAGACGAACCTTCGCTTCGTCCCCGAACAGTCGAGTGACTTCATCTTCACGGCCGTCGGCGAGCAGCTCGGATTCGTCGGAAGTCTCCTCGTGCTCGTGCTCTTCGGGATCATGATCTGGCGGGTGCTCGTGTCGGCGGCGAACGCGGCGACGCGGTTCGGACAGCTGATCGGAACCGGTGTCGCTGCTCTCCTCGCCTTCCATGTGTTCGTTAACGTCGGCATGACGGTCCGGTTGATGCCGGTCACCGGACTCCCGCTCCCATTCATGTCATCGGGTGGCACCGTGTTCGTGATGATGAGCGTTGCGCTCGGGCTTTCCCACTCGACGTGGTTGCGGCGTCCGACGCTTCCCATCGAGCGATCAGCAGTGTCCTAACGACCGACTCGGTCTACAGTCATCGGTCATGCACCGACGCTCCGAACAAGGCTGGATCGAAGTCATCGCGGGGCCGATGTTCTCCGGGAAGAGCGAGGAGCTCATCCGCCGGGTGACGCGGTACGGCATCGCCAGGATCCCCGTCCAGACCTTCAAGCCCCAGATCGATACCCGGTACGCGACCGAGGAGGTCGTCTCGCACTCGAATCTCTCGATCGAAGCGATCCCGGTTGCCGATTCGACCGAACTGCTCCATGCCGTCGAGGATCGAACGATCGTGATCGGCATCGACGAAGGCCAGTTCTTCGATGATGGTCTCGTTGACGTGGCAACCGATCTGGCCGCCGCCGGCAAGCAACTGATCATCGCAGGCCTCGATCTTGACTACCTCGGTCGCCCGTTCGAACCGATCCCGTCGTTGATGCTGCGCGCTGAGTATGTGACGAAGGCGCTCGCCGTCTGCCACCGGTGCGGCGGCCCAGGATTGTTCACCCAGCGAGTGGTCCAGTCCGACGAGTTGGTCGTGCTGGGGGCCCAGGACGCGTACGAAGCCCGATGCAGACGCTGCTATGACCCTGAAGAGGCACGTCAAGAGTCGCTCGATGTGTGACGGGACTGAGTACTGAGTACTGAGTACCGACCGAGTCGAAAGCCCGGGATTATGACATCTCCGGCACTACAGTCGCTTACCAGACGATCGCAGAACGCGGTCGCCGTTTCCGACCTGGGACCATCGAGAAGCACACGCGCATGCTCAACGTCTACCGGCACTTTGCGACGATCGATCATCGAGATTTCGTCGTGCCCGACCTCACGTTGACTCCATTCGTGGGCGAACCTCGTCGGCACCCGGGCACCTCGAAGGAGTTCACCGATGGGATTGTTCCGAAAGAAGTCCGCGCACGTGGTGCGTCGCGGATCTGCAACAGAGGAGCGCACCGTGCGCACGGTCGACGGCGAGTCTGTCACCGTCCGCCGATTCTCGACCGCTGATACGCAGACCACCACGGACCCTGCAAAGCAGAAGAGACAACCGAAAAAGCAGCCGAAAAGACAGCAGCAGCAACAGCCGCAGCAGCGGACCGATCAGCGTCGGCGTCGCCGTCCCGCTCACGTCGACGTCTCTCCACCGCCGGATACCGCGCGCAAGCAGATGCTCGTTCGCACCATGCCTCACCAGACTCAGATCGTTGTCCTCGAAGGCCCGGTCCTCGTCGAGCACTACGTCGCCCGATCCGACAAACGATCGCTCGTCGGCAACGTCTATCTCGGCAAAGTCCGCAACGTCCTCCCGGGAATGGAAGCGGCGTTCATCGATTTCGGTGGAGGCAAGAACGGGGTTCTGTATGCCGGGGACGTCAACTACAGCGCATACGATCTGAAGGGCAAGCCGAAGCGGATCGAATCTGCCCTCCAGCCCGGTGATCCTGTGCTCGTCCAGGTCGTCAAGGACGCCATGGGCCACAAGGGCGCACGCCTCACGAACCAGGTGAGCCTCGCCGGCCGATACCTGGTTCTCGCCCCCGATCCACAGGTGAGGGGTATCTCGCGACGCCTTCCTGACGACGAACGCAGGAGACTGCGGGAGCTTGTTGCCGAATTCCGTCCCGAGGGCATGGGCGCCATCGTCCGCACTGCCGCGGAAGGTGCAACGCCCGAAGACATCAAGTCCGACATCGACCGGCTCAGCGAGATCTGGGTCGGGATCGAGAAGGACATGAAGTCGGCCACGGCACCGGCCCTCATCTATCAAGAGCCACCGCTCGTGATCAGGGTGATCCGGGAACACTTCACCAGAGATTTCAAACGGCTGATCGTGGATACCCGTGAAACACACGACCAGATCCTCTCGTATCTCGGGGGTACCGGCTCTGACCTGATCGAGAAGGTCCAGTTGTACGGTGACGAGCTTCCGCTGTTCGAGCGTTTCCACGTTGAGGATCAGCTCCGCAAGGCGCTCGACCGCAAGGTCTGGCTCCCGTCGGGTGGCCACCTCGTCATCGACCGCACCGAAGCGCTCACCGTCATCGACGTGAACACGGGCCGGTACGTTGGTCACTCCAACCTCGAGGACACGGTGCTTCAGAACAACCTCGAGTCCGCTGAGGAGATCGCACGCCAGCTGAGGCTCCGGGACATCGGAGGGATCATCGTGATCGACTTCATCGACATGGAGATCCAGAAGAACCAGGAGGCAGTGCTTCTTCGTCTGCGTGAGCACTTAGCGAAAGACAAGATGCGCACCCAGGTCTTCGACGTGTCGAACCTCGGATTGGTCGAGATGACCCGGAAGAACGTGTCCGCCGGTCTCCTCGAGTCGTTCTCGGAGGTTTGTCCGCGCTGCAGTGGCCGGGGTGTCCTCCTGCACGAGGAAGCGGCGACCACCGGAGTCCCGATGGCGATCGCTTCGGGAGACGGCGACAAGTCATAGGCGACCCTGTTCATAGGACATCATCCCGCTATCATGAGCGGGCGCTTCGCACGCGAGGCGTATGTCCGCGCCGAGAGAGTCGGCTCGTCCACCACAAGTATTGAAGGATCATGTACGCCATCATTCGCGCCGGCGGCAAGCAGGCCAAAGTTCAAGAGGGCGACGTTATCGACGTCGAGCGCATCAAGGCTGACGGGGAAGTTGCATTCACTCCGCTCCTCATCGTCAACGATGATGGAAGCGTCATTTCCGACCGCGACGCTCTTGACAAGCTGACCGTCATGACGGAAGTTGTCGGTGATTCAACCGGTCCGAAGATCGACATCTTCAAGTACAAGAACAAGACGGGGTACCGGCGACGTGCCGGCCACCGTCAGAAGTACACGCGCCTCGAGGTGAAGAGCATCGAGATGCCCGCAGCCAAGAAGAAGGCAGCGAAGAAGGCGGCCGACACCGACGAGAAGGCCGAGAAGCCGAAGGCCGAGAAGCCGAAGGCCGAGAAGCCGAAGGCCGAGAAGCCGAAGGCCGACACCGAGGCCAAGACCGAATCGAAGGAGGGCTGAGATGTCCAAAACCAAGGCAAGCGGCTCATCCAAGAACGGTCGCGATTCTGCAGCGCAGCGGCTCGGACCGAAGGTATTCGACGGTCAGGTCATCAATGCAGGTGCGATCATTGTCAGGCAGCGCGGGACACGTATTCACCCCGGTGACAACGTCGGCCGTGGTGGAGACGACACGCTCTACGCCATGATCGAAGGCACCGTCCAGTACGGCACAAAGCGCGGCCGCCGCCAGGTATCCGTTCTGCCGGGCCAGTAGCCGGTAATCGGGCGTCGGTAGTCGGTATCGAAGGCCTTCTCACGATTCTGATCTCACGG
>JBLWQS010000002.1:0-20480 GCA_048452705.1 Acidimicrobiia bacterium | reverse complement strand
GACTCGGCGGTAAGGCAGTGACGCTGTCCGACTCGGGTGGGTTCATCTATGACCCGGATGGGATCGACGCCGAGAAGCTGGCGTGGGTGATGGATCTGAAGAACGTCAGGCGCGGCCGGATCAGCGAGTACGCCGACAAGTTCGGTGTCCAGTACTACGCAGGACAGCGGCCTTGGGGCGTCGAGGGTGCGGATGTGGCGCTCCCCTGTGCGACGCAGAACGAACTCGATCTCGATGACGCGAAGCAGCTTGTGGAACACGGCGTCCGGATCGTCGCCGAAGGGGCGAACATGCCGACCGAGCCGGACGCAACCCAGTTCCTCATCGACAACGGCGTACTATTCGGACCGGGCAAGGCGGCGAACGCCGGTGGCGTCGCTACCAGCGGGCTCGAGATGGCGCAGAACGCCGGGTTCACGTCATGGACCCGTGAAGAGGTCGACGCCAAGCTGCTCGGCATCATGACCAACATCCACCGCAGCTGTCGCGAGACCGCAGAGGAATTCGACGCACCAGACAACTACGTCGTCGGGGCGAACATCGCAGGCTTCCGCAAGGTGGCAGATGCGATGCTCGACCAGGGCGTGGTGTAAGGAGGTTTGAGCATGACAAGGAAAGTCGTTGGCTACTTCGCAGGTACCGATTCGACACTGTTGACCGACCTCGTCTGTGACGACGTCGACACGATCCCGATCTCGAACGGGTTCGACAACCACGGCATGAACGTCCGGATCATCAACAACGAGAACCGGGTCGATCTCTTGATCGGATACGTTCACAAGATCTTCGCCCCGGCAGACAGTGTTCCGCCGGGTGGAGTCACGTACCAGGACATCTTCCACGTCTGCCGTACGTTCGAGATCCCGCTCCTTCTCGAGGTTCATGCCAGTCTCCACGAGAAGGCCGAGGCCCTCTTCGACGAGATCCCGGATTGTGTGAACTTCGTGGACCCGGCGGACATGCTCGCCATGACCCGTGAGATCTTGAACGGAGACTGACCGCCGGATCATAATTCGGCCGAGATGAAGGAACCGCGCCGTGTGCTCAGCACAGACGGAGCCGTTGAGCACACCGTGGTTTCTGTAGTGGACCGACGGGCCGACGAATCGGGAACTAGGACCACTGACCTGACCGCCAACTGACAAGGAGTGACCGCCATGCGCATCGCCAACCGGATCGCCAACCTCGGAACCGAAACCGCTTTCGCGGTGTCGGGTGAGGCCGCAGTATTCGCAGCCGAAGGGAACCGGGTCTACCCGTTCCACCTCGGAGACATCAATCTGCCAACACCCTCGACCGTGGTAGACGGCGCCGCAAAGGCGATCGCCGACGGGAAGACCGGCTACTGCCCGAACGCGGGCATCCCCCAGTTGCGTGAAGCCCTCGCCGCAGACGTCTCGGCATCCCACAACACGGAGTACACGGCTGAGAACATCGTCGTTCAGCCGGGTGGGAAGCCCACCATCGGCAAGTTCATCCTGACATTGATGAATCCCGGCGACGAAGTGCTGTATCCGAACCCCGGCTACCCGATCTACGAGTCACAGATCGAGTTCAACGGCGGTGTCGCCGTTCCGTACGGATACGTCGAGGGCACCAACAACTTCGAGTTCGACTTCGACTCGATCGAACGAGGCATCACGGACAAGACCCGTCTGCTGATCCTCAACGACCTTCAGAACCCGATGGGCGCCGAGTGCTCGATCGAAGAGCATGAGAAGCTCGCCGCTCTGGTCCGCAAGCACGACCTGTATGTGCTCGCCGATGAGGCCTACTTCGACATGCGGTACTCGGGGAAGAGCACGTCGTTCGTCGAACAGCCAGGAATGGCTGAACGCACCGTCGTTCTCTACACGTTCTCCAAGAAATTCGCGATGACGGGCTGGCGTCTGGGAGCGAGCATCGGTCCCAAGGAGATCGTCGACGTGATCGCCAAGATCAACGTCAACGATGAGTCCTGCTCGAATCACTTTATCCAGTACGGCGCAGTCGCCGGTCTCCTCGGTGATCAGAGTGAGCCCCAGGCGATCCTCGACGAACTCGAGGCACGCAGAGACGCGACCGCCGCCGGCCTGAACGCCATCGACGGAATCCACACGTTCGTACCGAACGCCACGTTCTACCTGTTCCCGAACGTCACCGAGTTGATGGAGCGCAAGGGTCTGAACGACTATGAGGAGTTCCGTCGTGCGGCGCTGCACGCCACCGGCGTGTCGTTCACGTCACGGATCCACTTCGGTCGTGAACTCGAAGGTGAACCGAACAAGTACATCCGCCTCGCCTACTCCGGCATCAACGTCCCGGATATCGAAGAGGGCCTCGGCCTGTTCAAAGACTGGGCCGAGGAGTAGCTTCAAGCCTCAAGCTACAAGCTGCAAGACCAGAGCCACAAGCTTCAAGAAACGGGATTCGGTCCGATCTTGAAGCTTGTGGCTTGTGGCTTGTAGCTGATCTACTTCTTCAAAGCCTCTACGTAGGCCTTGATGCGACCCATCTGACCTTCTCCGTCGAGGCCGGCTTCGTGGACGACCATGTCGCCGACACCTGAACTCAGGTAGTGGCCCTTCTGGAAGGGATACATGGTGTGTGCACGGCCCAGGTCGCTGCGAATCCACCGATACATGGTCGGCAACGTGAACCCGGTGATACCCATCGCCTGCTTGGCCGCTGCCTCAGGGAAGATCGCCCGTTGCTCATCCACTGAGAGCTTGTCGAACAACTCGGCAGACGTGACCAGGTAGACGTCGAGATCGATCCCGGCCGCCTCCAGCAGCGGCAAGGTCTCGTCGACGAAGGCATAGGTCACCGCAGAGCCCTGCAACACGACCGTGCCGTTGGGGGTTCCGGCAGCACCACGCAGCTTGTAGAGCCCTTGCGCCGCCATGGCAGCCGGTGCCAACCCGAGAGCGGCCCGATCAGGAATGGCCTCACCCGGACGGGTGACGAACGGTGCGATCAAGGCCGGACGGGCCTGAAACGCAGCCGCAACGAGTGGCCACACCTCAGCAGGCTCCCACGGCGTCAACGTGATGCCGGTGTCGGGAGCGAAGTTCTCCTGAAGCACCTGCAACGCTTGAGGATCGGCGTGGGTCGGGCCATCCTCGCCGGTCTTCACTCCCGCATGAGCACACACGAGCATGAACGGCCGGTAGGGACCCGGCTCCGTCTCCTGACGCGCCTGGTTTCCAATGGCATGCAACCGGGCCGGGATGTGTCCAAGCGGAGCGAGGAACGCGGCATACGACGCTACGGCCCCCACATGGGTGCCGAATGCTGATGCTCCGGAGAGCACCGATGACAGACCATCCTCACAGATGCCTCCGACCGACAACGACCGGGCATCCGGATTGGATGCTCTGTGGTAGAAGCCGGCGGGGAACCCCGCTGCGACGTCAGAGATCGCCGTCGACCCCAACAGGTCCGCGGCGCCGATCAGGATCGCACCGTCGGACTCCTTGTTCAGATACCCCAGAGCACGGCCCAGCGCCTGCCTGAGCGCAAGCTTGTCACCCGGCTCGAGAGCGAGCTCTTCAGGAACCGTCGCCGGATCCGCAGCAGTGAACAGCCCCTCCACGTCCGGAACCCCATCACGGAACTCCCGGCCCCGAGTGTCGAGACGGTCTTTCGCTCCAGCGATACGACCGGCGATTACGGCCGTCATGTCGTCCGACTCCAGCAATGCCCGATAGCGCTCCAGCGCCGCCCACTGTGCCGCCTCGACGGCGACCTCATCCGACGGGTCCGGCCTCTCCCAAGAATCGACGTCATCACCGAACACGGGTCTCTGGGTCTCGAAGAACTCTTCACTGCACATGGCGTGACCGCCACCGTGCGACTTCTTCCCCTCGATCCCGTACCGCCAGCCCTTCGTCGTGCGGTACACGATCGCGGTGGGCTGACCGTTGTCCATCCCGGCTGCCATCCGCTGGGCGGTGAGCACCAGCCCGAAGTCGAAGCCGTCCGGGACGGAGATCACGTTCCAGTCGTGGAGGTAGAACAACTCCTTCGGATCCCACTGCACATAGTCGCCGGGCCGGTCACCCTCGCGGGTCACGGCGTCGGAATCGATCGACGACTGATTCCAGTCGACATGCATCACTGCGTTGGACAGGCCGGACGTACCTGCGAAGGCAGCGGCCTCAACCACGCGTCCTGGTGTTAGTCCCCCCTCGCCTTCGATCAGATGCACCCAGGGCGCGTCATCGCCGTAAACGTCGGCAGCCGCGACGGCCAGTCCCAACGACGACCCAACGCCGATTCCCGACGCACCCGTCGACAGTTTCACGAACGGCGTCGCCGGTGTCGGATGCCCATCGAGCGCCTTGGATCCGAAGCGCTGGAAAAGGGGAGCCTGTCGAGCCACGTTGCGTCGGAATCCGAGCAGATCTTCGAAGCGCAACCGCAGGTTCACTTCGTCGGGAAGCAGTTCGGGCCGGGCGATGCGTGTGATCTCATCGCGGAGCGCCCACATCGCATACAGACCGAGCGCCTTGTGACCAGCGGAGTACGAGAGCAGATCCTGGTCCGTTCGGTTGGGATCGCCGATGTCGTAGTCCATGCCGTCGAACAGCAACCCCGCCACGATGTGCCCCGACGACACCGAACCGCCGGGATGACCCGACTGTGCGTAGTTGAAAAGAACGGCGCATAGGCCTCGATACACGTCATCGAAGCGTTTCAACGCCGCCAGGTCATCGGTCAACCCCTCGGCTGGTTCCGTCACCTCTACCCATGTCGCCCTTCGGGGCCCAAACTCTGGATTCATCGTCACGTCAACTCCTCACCTGACTCGTCCGTTAGCGGTGTACGTCCGTCTCTTTACAATTTGTCTCTTCCACTGCCGATAGCCTACTTCTTCGGCCGATGGCCGGTTCCGTGGACCATCGTCCGATCGGAGCACATGGAACTCAGTCGATGCAATCGGCAGCGACGGCAAGGGCTGAACAGATGTCGCGCATCCGGTCGTCTGAGAGTCGCCCGAGACGATCGGTCAGCACAGCGACCGAGACACTCTCGATCGAATCGAGGTTCGCAGCCGAGCGGAGAGGGATCGGATCGTCACCGGGCTCGAGCACAACCTCGCTCGGAAGCCCGCGGATGGTTGTCGTACACGGCGCGATCAATGCCCGCCGCAGCCTCGGAATTGCGGCGTTGCGAGAGAGCACCACGACCGGCCGTCGCGAAACGTCCGGCAGATCACACCACCAGATCTCTCCACGGGATGGCAGATCGTTCATGACGACGCCGCGGCCTCTCGGAAGGATGCAAGATCTCCCCAATCATCGGCCTCGTCGATCGGGTGCTCATCGTATGCCTCGTACCCGGCATCGATCTCGACCGCACGGTGCTGGACCAGGAGTGCGTTCAGTGCCTCATCCATCAGTGATGCGTCGTTGAGGCCAGAGCGGAGTCGCCTCGCATCTTCGATCAGTCCCTCGTCGACGGTCGTGCTCACCCGAATACGTGCCATGCCACAATTATGCCACATCTATGCCACATCGACAAAACCCGATCACTCAGGACGGCGATCGAGCGCCTCGTAATCCTCAGGCGTATTGACGTCGCGAGGCGCGTCATGTGCGATGTTCAACCGCACGACCCGGTCGTTCGCAGAATCGATGAGGAGGCGGCCGAGTACCTTCTCCCCACTCGTCTCTTCTACGGATTTGACGGCCGCTCGCGAGAGCAGGAACGGGTGGGCAATCCGATTCTCGTACTCGGCTACAGCCGCCCACGGACTCTCTTCACCCCAGAGGTCGACCATCAGGTCGATCACGCTCGTACGGACGGCCGGCATGTCTCCAGGCACAATCACGAAGGCTTCTGCCCCCGGATCCCCATCAGTCGCCGTCAACAAGGACGACATGTTGCCGCGGCGGTAATCCGGATTCCGAACGACGATGACCGACGAGGAAGGGAATCGGACGGCAATGGACGCTTCGATCCCGTCGGCGCCTGCTCCCGTCACGACGATCACCCGGTCGACGGCACTCGTCACCATCGCTTCGATGGTCGCATCGAGCACAGTTCCGTCCCGGTACGGCAAGAGGAGCTTCGACTCCCCCATGCGTTCGGAAGCCCCCGCGGCGAGGACGATCCCCGTGATCATGGCCATCCCTCAGATCCCGATGATGTCCTCAGGCGTCACAGGGACTCTGGTCAGATCCCTCCCCGTCGCAGCTCGAATCGCCGCGACGACCGCAGGAGTGGAACTGATCGTGGGTGATTCCCCGATTCCCTTCGCACCGAAGGGGCCGAAGTGATCGCCCTCCTCGATGATCCGCGTCCCCACCGCCGGCGCATCCACGAACGTCGGAATCAGATAGTCGGTGAACGTGGGATTCTTGATGACTCCCTGGTCAACGACGAGTTGCTCCATCACGGCAAGGCCCACGCCCTGCAGCGTGCCGCCCTCCAGTTGGCCGACGATCGCCTGTGGATTGAGTGCCTTGCCGACATCCTGGACCGTATCGACCTGCACGACGCGCACCAGACCGAGTTCCGGGTCGACGTCGACGACGGCCCGGTGCGCTGAGACGACAAATCCGGCGTGGATGTCACCCAGTCCGTTCTCGTCGGGAGGGAAGGTCTCGGGGTGACGGAACTGCACGTGGTTCTCGACGGGTCCGTCCGCACAGACCTGACCGATCGTGGCGACCATTTGGCCGTGCAGGTAGACACCATCCTCGTGGAGTTCATCCCCGCCGAACGACTCGAGGATCTTGTCGCGGAGTCCGACCGACGCGGCATGAACCGCCCCACCGGTCATCTGCGTCTGTCGGGAGGCCGAGGTGGAACCTGCGGACCCGATCTGCGATGTGTCGTCCCACACCACGGCGACCCGATCGGTGCCGAGGATGGTCCGCGCGATCTGCTGGCAGACCGTGACGAGACCCTGACCCACCTCCATAGCGGCCGTGTGGATCTCGACCCCGGCCGTGGTCATCACCGCACGGGCCTCCGAGAAGTCGTCAAAGCCTTCGGAGAACGCGAGGTTCTTGACGTTGACGGCGTAGCCAACGCCCCGCACGACCGAAGATGCCGGTGTTGTCAGCCCGGTCCCGCCCGGCAGCAGCCTCGGGTCATCCTCTATCAGATCGTCGGGGAGTGGCATCGCTTCGAGTTCGTCGATGACGGCGAGTGTCGGCAGGGAACCGTCGATGATCTGCCCCGATGTCGCGAGTGGATCCCCGGCTGCGAGCGCGTTGCGTCGACGAAGATCGAGGGGATCCATGCCGAGCGCTTCGGCGAGACGGTCCATCTGCATCTCCGAACCGAAGCTTGTCTGAACGGCTCCGAAGCCGCGCATCGCTCCGCACGGCGGGTTGTTCGTTCTCACGGCCGACGCGTCGACGATCACGTTGTCACAGTTGTACGGCCCGACCGCGAAGTAGGCGGCGTTGGCGATAACCGCCCGACTCGTGTGAGCGTACGCCCCGCCGTCGAGGATGAGTCGGGCCGTGACCTTGACCAGATTCCCTTCTTCATCGGCTTCGTGGCGATACCACATGCGTGATGGGTGCCGCTTGACGTGACCGACGAACGACTCCGACCGGTCGTACACCATTTTCACGGGACGACCGGTAGCGAGCGAGAGCATGGCGATATGGATGTGGAGCGAGATGTCCTCGCGAGATCCGAATGCCCCACCGATTCCAGCGGGATGGCAGCGGATCTGATCCGGTTCCATGGCGAGACAGGTGATGATCTGTCGGTGGTCGACGTGAATCCATTGGCTTGTGACATACAGGTCGAGACCTCCGACACCGTCGGGGATCGCCAGGCCGGCCTCCGGGCCGAGTGGTGCCTGATCCTGTGTCGCCGTCTCGTAGAAACCCTCGATGACCACCGACCCGGTGGCTTCCTCGTCACCACGACGGACGCTCAGATCCCGGAACGTGGAGCCCTTCTCGGCTGCCTTGTCTGGATCGACGAACGGGGCCAGTGGTTCCCACTCGACCACGATCGCGGCGGCGGCGCGTCTGGCCGTCTCTTCGTCTTCGGCAGCAACGACCGCAACCGGTTCACCCCAATAGCGGGCGACGCCGTCGCAGAGCACCGGCTGATCTTGTTCTTCTTGTCCGAACAGCGGCTCTCCCGAGACGTCGTTCTGGGTCAGGACCGCGCGAACGCCATCCATGGCAACCGCCGGAGCGATATCTATCTTCAGGAGTCGGGCATGAGCATGGGGGCTACGCAGGGTGGCGCCCCACAGCATGCCCTCCGACGAAAGGTCGGATGCGTAGGCGAAGTTTCCGGTCACCTTCGGTTCACCGTCGGGTCGAAGCACGCTGGTTCCGATGCCGCCTTTGACCCCGGGTGCGATGCGTGTCGTCATGATTCCTCCCCGGTCACCGTCTCGAATGCGCGAAGAATCGCTCCGTAGCCGGTGCATCGGCAGATGTTCCCCGAAAGCGCCTCTCTGATCTCGGGTTCGGTCGGGTGAGGATTCGTCTCGAGCAGATGAGATCCTGCGACCACGAATCCGGGGGTGCAGAAGCCGCATTGGACGGCGCCCTCGGCCAACATCGCCTCCTGAACGGGGTGGAGTTCGCCGTCTGAGGAGAGCCCCTCCACGGTGGTCACGGATGACCCGTCGGTGTCTGCCGCCATGACGAGGCACGAACACACCGACTCACCGTCGAAGATGACCGTGCAGGACCCGCACTCGCCTTGTTCACAGGCATCCTTCGTCCCGAGAAGTTCAAGATCATTCCGGAGAACGTTGAGCAGACTCTCGTGTCCTCTGACGTCGAGGCTCCGCTCCTCACCATTGATCGTGATCGTGACGTTCATCGGAGGCTCCGTTCTACGAGCCGTCTGGCTAGTACCCCGGAGGCGTGCCTTCGATAGCCCTCCGTCGATCGATGGTCGGTAATCGGTCGGACCTCCGCTGAAACGATGCGCGCGAATTCGTCGAGAACGGAGTCGGAGATCGTTGACTCTGCGTTGATCATCTCTTCGGCCCGGGTGGCACGCATCGGCGTCGTCGCAACCGACCCGAGGGCAACCCGAAAACCGTCATCGCCGCGTATGACCACGCAGCTCACGGTCGAGATCACCATGGCGTTGCGGGCTCCCACCTTCGCGAACTCCTGCGCTGTCGGCACGTCTTCGGGAACCACCACGGCGGTGATGACCTCGTCGGCCGCCAGGGAGGTGCGTTTCACGCCGACGAAGAACTCGTTCCACGGGATCGTTCTGGTTCCGCGTTCCTTGGATTGGACTTCGATCGAAGCCTCGGCAGCGATGATCCATGGCAACCCGTCACCGGCCGGACTTGCTGTAGCGACGTTGCCTCCGATAGTCCCCGCGGCGCGGATCTGGGGCGAGCCGACGGTTCTCGCCGCCTGGGCGAGACCTCGATGGCCGTCGCGTTCCAGACGGGCCCAGGTGACACCGGCGCCGATGCGCGTGGGTGTCGCCTCCCGGAGTTCTTCGACCCGTCTCAAGGACAGAATCCGGGACGGTCGGTGGTGGGCAAGGTTGACCTCAACCATGAGGTCGGTTCCTCCGGCGAGGAGCAGGGCGTCCGGCTGATCAGCCTTTGCCGCGAGCGCTTCGTCGAGGTCATGAGCAGCGATAAAGTCCATGGATGTACCGTAGTCCGTAGTCCGTACTCGGGCGTCGGTACTCGGTACTCGGTACTCGGTAGAAACTCCCTCTTGCTGTTGTCTGTCCTCTGCCTACCCCACCAACCGAGCCGCCGCGGCGTTGTGCTTCTCTATCAGGCTCGGTAGCTCGACACCAACCAGCTCGCCGTCTTTCACAACGGGCTCTCCGTGAACGTAGTTGTGGTCCACACCGGTCGGTGCAACGAACAGCACTGCGGCGACCGGATCGTGGAGCGCTCCCGCGTACTCCAGACGATCAAGCGAGATAGCGATGAAGTCCGCTGCCTTCCCCGCTTCGAGCGAACCGACATCGTCCCGGCCGAGCACCGCGGCTGAGCCTCGCGTGGCGATCCGAAGTGCTTCGCGTGCGGTGAGGAGGCGGCCGCCTTCGATCGACGGAGCCGCTGCGAGTCGAGCAAGCATCATCGCCTGTCGGGCCTCACCGATCAGATGACTTCCGTCGTTGCTCGCAGAGCCGTCGACGCCAAGGCCGAGCCGCACATCGGACGCCAGGTAGCGCCGGACGGGAGCGATGCCGGATGCCAGGCGCATGTTCGACGACGGACAGTGGGCAACCCCGGTCCCCGACTCGGCGAGCCTTCCGATCTCCGCATCATTGATGTAGATGCCGTGGGCGTACCACACGTCGTTCCCCACCCAGCCCAGATCCTCCATGAGTTCGACGGGGCGCCGACCGAACGTCTCGATGCAGAATTGCTCTTCATCGTGTGTCTCGGCAACGTGGGTGTGGAGGTGGACGCCGTAGCGTCGCGCCAGTTCGGCCGACTCGCGCATCAGATCGGCGGTCACCGAGAACGGCGAGCAGGGTGCGACCACGACACGGGTCATGGCTCCTGGGGCCGGATCGTGGAACTTCTTGATCACCCGTTCGGTGTCGAGGAGGATCGTGTCCTTGTCTTCAACGACCGAGTCGGGGGGCAGTCCCCCGTCGCTCTCCCCCAGACTCATCGAACCCCTGGCAGCGTGGAAGCGCAACCCCACCGCCGCAGCGCCCTCGACCTGATCGTCGAGACTCGAACCGTTCGGGAAGAGGTACTGGTGGTCCGACGACGTCGTGCAGCCGGAGAGCGCCAACTCCGAGAGGGCGAGTTGCGTTGAGATCCGAACGTCGTCCGGCGTGAGGCGCGCCCATATCGGGTAGAGCGTTCGCAGCCAGTCGAAGAGCCCTACGTCCTGGGCCCCGGGCACGGCACGAGTCAGTGTCTGATAGAAGTGATGGTGGGTGTTGATGAGTCCGGGAAGCACGACGTGCCCGGAGAGATCCACGACCTCGTCGGCTGTGTCGGGGAGTTCATCGGTCGATCCGACCTGCTCGATGAACCCGTCAACGGCGAAGAGGCCCCCGTCGGTGATCTCCGTTCCGCCGTCGTCCATCGTGGCGAGAACCTGCGCGTGTCGAACGAGAAGTGTGCTCATAGGAATCAATGTACCAACTCGGCATGGGTCGTCGGTCGGTAGTCAGGTTCCGGATCCCTCAGTACAATGGGAAGACGGGGTTGAAGAGGAGAAGAGGGACACATGATCACGCAGTACCACCGGCCACTCACTCTGGACGAGGCCATCGCTCTCACCGCACGGCCTGATGCCGTCGTTATCGCCGGGGGAACCTCGGTCAACGCGAGTCCCGATCACAGATCGATCAACGCCGTGGATCTCCAGGCGCTCGACCTCGCAGGGATCGAAACCGATGGCGAGTCCATCCGGATCGGAGCGACGACGGTCCTTCAGGATCTCGTCGATTCAACACTCGTCCCTGTTGTCCTTCGCGACCTCGCCCGACGCGAAGCACCGAACACGATCCGCAACGCCGCGACCGTCGGCGGAACGATCGGAACCGTTGATCCAGAGAGTGAACTCCTCGCTGGTCTCCTCGCATTCGAGGCGAACGTGACGCTCGCTCGTGCCGGTTCGACAACCGAGCACACCCTCGACGAGATCCTCGAGAGCCCCTCACTGCTCAATGGAGCGATCATGACCAGTGTCTCGATTCCCTCCAATGGAGTCGCCGCCGCGGACCGAACCGGCCGTACCCCGATGGACCGACCGATCGTGATGGCCGTTGTGCACCGGGGTCACGATGGGGCCATCTGCTTGGCCATGACCGGAGTCTCAACCCGACCGGTTGTCGTCGAACCGGACCAGATCGCTGCCCTCGACCCTCCGTCTGACTTCAGGGGATCGCCCGGTTACCGCAAGAACCTCGCGGAGGTGCTCGCAAACAGGGTCCTTGCCACAATCACCGGAGGTGAGCCCACATGACGATCACCCTTACGGTCAACGGAACACGCCGCTCTCTCACCTGTGAGCCACATGAATCTCTTCGCACGGTGCTGCGTCGGGCGGGCCTCCACAGCGTCCGTTTCGGTTCAGAGACGGGCGAGACCGGGGCGGCTGCCGTTCTTGTCGATGGTCGACTCATCTCGGCCGACGTCATGCTCGCGGCGCAGGCCGACGGTCACGATATTGAGACGATCGAAGGCCTCAGCGTGCCCGGTCGACTCCATCCGATCCAACAGGCGTTCGTCGAAACCGGAGCCATTCAATCCGGATACTCGACCCCTGCAACGATCCTCTCCGCGAAAGCGCTGATCGATCGCAACCCGAACCCAACCGAAGACGACGTCCGTGATGCCCTCTCCGGAATCCTCGATCGAGAGACCGGATATCTGCGGCCGGTCCACGCGGTGCTGCGCGCCGCTGCGGTCATGCGGGGCGAAGAGCCCGACAACATCGACGTGGCGTACCTCCTACCGTTGATCGGTGGCGAAGGTTCCCCGTCGGATCGGGACGGACTGTCCGAGATCGCTCCCCGGGTGGTACCGAGCGCCGACGTCCCCGAAACCCGTGTCGTCGGAAAGCCCGTGGTCAAGGTCGATGCGATCAAGCTAGTGAAGGGCAACCCGGCATTCACCGACGACGTCGACCTGACCGGAACGCTGATCGCCAAGGTGCTGTACAGCCCCCACGCCCACGCCCGAATCGTCTCCATCGACGACTCCAAGGCACAGGCCCTTCCGGGTGTTCACGCCGTTCTGCACCACGGCAACGTTCCACGAGTGAGGTACGCGTCGGGCGGACAGAGCTATCCGAACCCACTCCCCTACGACCAGGTCAGCTTCGACAACAAGGTCCGATTTGTTGGTGACCGCGTCGCCGCCGTCGCCGCAGACACTGAGGAGATCGCCCTCGCGGCGATCGATCTGATCGACGTCACCTACGAGGTTCTTCCCGCCGTCTTCGACGAGAACGAGGCGATCCTCGATGGCGCACCGGTCATTCACGACGAGTCCGACATGGAGGGAGCACACGATGCCTCCCATAACCTCGTTCACCACCTCAAGGCGGACACCGGCAACATCGATGACGGCTTCGCTGTGGCCGACCGCGTCTTCGAGCAGACGCTTCGCGTTCACCAGGTGCATGCGACCCCGATCGAGACGCACATCGCCATCTCCGCCTGGGACAGCGACGAACGACTCGTGATCACAACGTCGACCCAGGTCCCGTTCCACGTCCGGCGGATGATCGCCCCGCTCATCGACTTGCCGGCGAAGCGAATCCGGATCATCAAGCCCAGGATCGGCGGCGGATTCGGGGTGAAGCAGGAGATGCTCGTCGAGGACATCGTCGCCCACCTCACGATCGCGACCGGTCGGCCCGTCCGCCTTGAGCTCACTCGAGAAGAGGAGTTCATGTCGAGCCGAACCCGGCATCCCCAGACGGTCACCTTCAAGACCGGGGTCGATGCCGAGGGGAAGCTGACAGCCCAGGAGATGAGCATCGTCGCGAACACTGGACCGTACGGCTCCCACGGCCTCACGGTGCAGATGGTCAGCGGTCTCCGTGGACTCAGCTCGTACAACTGTCCGGTCAAGAAGTTCGACTGCAGGGTTGCCTACACGAACATTCCCGTCCCCGGCGCATACCGAGGCTACGGAGCGCCACAGGCTCTCTACGCCCTCGAGGCACACATGGAGGACATCGCCGCCGAGCTCGGCATGGACTCGATCGAGTTCCGCCGTCTGAACTGGACGGATGTCGGCGATCCGCTCGACATTGCTCAACAGCTCGGTGAGGGTGATCAGGACGCCGACGTCATGCCGCTGGTCACGTCCAGTGGCTTGGAGGAAGCCGTTGTTCAGGGGCAGCGGGCGGTCAACTGGGACCGGCGCAACGATCCAGCCTGGAAGCAGCCTGCCGACCGGCCGAACATCCGCAGAGGGCTCGGATTCGCCATGGCGATGCACGGCACTGCGATCCCCGGTCTCGACATGGGCGGCGCGAGTCTCAAGATCAACGACGACGGATCGTTCAACCTGCTCGTCGGAGCTACCGACCTCGGAACGGGATCAGACACCGTCGTGGCACAGATCGCCGCGGAGGTGGTTGGTGTCGCTACCGACGACATCATCGTCTACTCCTCCGACACCGACATGACCCCGTTCGACACGGGCGCCTATGCCTCGAGCACCACGTACATATCTGGGATGGCGACGAAGCGTGCCGCCGAGCAGGTTCGCGATCAGATCATCGATCGAGCCGCACTCATGCTCGACGTCGATGCTGCGTCGATCGACCTGCATGACGGGGCGGCCTGGTCCGCAGACGGACAGTCGGTCACGCTGGAGACGATCGCTCTGTCCACACTCCACCAGGAGGGCCAGCATCAGATCATGTCGACCGCGTCCTATGTCTCGCCGGAGTCACCTCCACCGTATGCGGCCCAGTTCGCAGAAATCGAGGTTGACATCGAGACGGGACAGGTGACGGTCAACCAACTCGTGATGGCCGTTGACTGCGGTGTCCCGATCAATCCGGTCACGGCTTCAGGTCAGGTCGAGGGCGGGATGGTCCAGGCCCTCGGATACGGACACTGCGAGGAGATGGTGTACGACGAAGACGGTCGCATGCTGAATCCCAGCTTCGGTCCGTACAAGATCTACCGGGCCGACGAGATGCCACGACTCGAAGCGATCCTGGTCCAGACGATGGAGGCAAGCGGCCCGTTTGGGGCGAAAGCGATCGCCGAGATCCCCAAGGACGGTGTCGCTCCGGCCATCAGGAACGCGATCGCTGATGCGACCGGTGCCCGGATCGCCAACATCCCGTTCACACCAGAGCGCGTCTGGAACGCGCTGCAAGAAGCGTGACGACGATCGGCCCTCGGGAACTCCTCACGGAGTTGGTCGAAGCCGTCGGTGGCGGCCACCCCGTCGCGCTGGCCACGATCGTCGGCACAGACGGATCGGTTCCTCGGCACGCCGGGGCCAAGATGGTCGTTCATCCGGACGGAACCACAACAGGAACGATCGGTGGCGGCGAGGTCGAGTCCCTTGTTCGCGACGAAGCCCTCGCCGCTCTGAAGGACCGGCGCCCTCGCCTCCGTCGCTACACGCTCAACGATCCAGAACTCGGTGATCCTGGTGTTTGCGGCGGCACGATGACCATCTACCTGGAGCCATACATGACCCCACGAACTGTGTACGTCGTCGGAGCCGGCCACGTGGGCCGCTCGGTCGTCGATCTCGCCGACTGGCTCGGGTATCGCACGGTCGTCGTCGACGACCGTGCCGACCTTGTGACAGAAGAAGCCATGCCGAATGCCACGATCCGGTTCTCTGGTTCCGTCACGGATGCCCTCAGCGAACACCCCGTGACCGCGACCACCGCCGTCGTTGTCGTCACGAGAAGCCATGATCTCGACGCCTTGATCGTGCCGACCCTCCTCGAGACGCCGGCGCCCTACATCGGCGTGATGGGCAGCAAGCGTCGTTGGGCCACGACCCGTGACGCGCTCGTCGAATCCGGTACGCCTGAGGAGGCGCTCGACCGCCTTCACGTTCCGATCGGGATCAGCATCGGCGCCGAGACCGTCGAGGAGATAGCGGTGTCGATCATGTCCCAGGTCATCGAGTCGGCTGCTGCGGACAACGGATGATCGACTTCTCGGACAATCTGGTCGTCGTTCGTGGCGGCGGTGATCTCGGATCGGGTGTGATCTGGCGCCTCCGGCGGGTCGGATTCCCCGTTGTCGTCCTCGAACTCGAACGCCCGCTGACGGTGCGCCGCACGGTTGCCTTTTCATCCGCCGTCGACCAGGGACAGATCACGATCGACGGTATCGAAGGAGTTCGCGTCGCCTCGACCGATGCAGCCATAGAAGCGACCGGCCGGGGCACAGTTCCCGTGCTCGTCTCACCGAACATCCCATCGTTCCCTGTGCCGATGTCGATCCTCGTTGATGCCCGCCTCGCCAAACGGACCCTCGATACCACGATCGATCAGGCACCGTTCGTCGTCGGGCTCGGCCCCGGATTTGACGCGGGCGTCGACTGCGACGCCGTCGTCGAGACGATGCGGGGGCACCGACTCGGTCGTGTCATCTGGGATGGCCCCGCGGCCCCGAACACCGGCGTCCCCGGTGAGATCGGCGGCGCATCAGGGGATCGTGTCCTGCGGGCCGCCGTCGATGGCATGCTCGAATGGAACACTGCCTTCGGCGACCTCGTCGAGGCCGGGCAGGTTCTCGGAGCGATTGACGACACGCCGGTTCTGGCGAAGATCGCAGGAACGGTCCGCGGCCTGATTCAGCCGGGACCAGTCATGGTCGGTCTCAAGATCGGGGACGTCGACCCACGATTCGATCCGAACGCGATCCGCCAGATCTCCGACAAGGCTCTGTCGATCGGTGGTGCCGTGCTCGAAGCCATCCTCGTCTGGATGGGCACCGACCAGCGATGACGGCACCGCTACGAGAGCGACTCAATCTCGGTCGGCGTGAACTCGTCTCGATCGTTGGGGCCGGTGGCAAGACGACGATCCTCCGCACCCTCGGCGAGGAGCTGGCGGCCACAGGATCCCGGGTGGTGCTGACCACCACGACGATGCTGGCGGAGGACCAGATAGCAGAGCCGGCCTGTTGGTCGGACCTGCCACCCGAGGTCGAGGCTCGCCTCTCCCCCGGCGTACCCCTCTTCGTCGTCGCCGGTCGTGTCCCCGGGAAGGTGACCGGGCCATCGACGACCGCCGTTGATCGCATCTTCCTCGAAACGACCGTTGACTATGTGATCGTCGAGGCCGACGGGGCTCGCAAGATGATGTTCAAGGCACCTGCAGAACACGAGCCGGTGATCCCCGAAGCCTCGACCACGGTGATCGTCACGATGGGATTCGATGCGATCGGTCGATCGATCGCCGACGTCGCTCATCGTCCCGATCGAGTGGCGGCACTCGCGGGCCTCACCGTGGATGACCTGTTGACAGTCGATGCCGCAGCCCAGGTCCTCCTCCACCCCACCGGCGGCCTCAAAAACATCCCGGCGTTGGCACGAGTGGTGATGGCGTTGACCAAGGTCGCTCCAGATACCGAGCATTCGGCCAAGCAGCTAGCGACCATCCTGGCGGCTCACTCGAGAGTGGAGCGCGTAGTAGCGGTACTGAGTACCGAGTACTGAGTACTGAGTACCGAGTACCGACCCACCGACTACGGACTTACCCTCTCCGCCAGCAGCGCGTTCGTCCCACGATGCAGATAGCGACCACGCCCTGCCTCTCCTACGAACTCGCCCTCGTCCACAATGACCTCGCCGCGCATGAGGACGGTCTCGACCCCGCCGCCGATCTCTGCGCCCTCGAACACCGAGTAGTCGAGATTCATCGAGTGTGTTTCGGCCGACAGCGTGTGCGATGCGGCCGGATCGTAGATGACCACGTCTGCATCTGACCCTGGAGCGATGGTGCCCTTCTTCGGATAGATCCCCGACATCTTCGCCGGCGTCTCTGCCGTTACTTCGATCCACCTGGTCAGCGGTATCCAACCCTCCACGACGCCCTGGTAGACGAGATCCACCCGATGCTCGACGACACCCAGACCATTCGGGATCTTCCGGAAGTCGCCGCGCCCTGCCTCTTTCTGCTCCCAGGTGAACGGACAGTGGTCGGTGGCGACGACATCCATCCGCCCTGATCCGATACCGGCCCATAGTGCAGCCTGATGGCCCTCCGAGCGACGGCGCAAGGGGGGAGAGCAGACGAACTTGGCCGCCTCGAAGCCCTCCGGCACGTCCTCTTGAGCCAGCCAGAGGTACTGGGGGCAGGTCTCTGCGAACACCGGCAGACCCCGATCACGACCCACGATCGCCTCGGCGAACGCGTCCTGCGATGAGATGTGGACGATGACGAGCGGGCATCCGGCGATCTCGGCCAGAGCGGCAACGCGATGGACGGCTTCGGCCTCCATCGATGCCGGCCGGGTGAGCAGGTGATGGATCGGGTCGGTCTCTCCGCGGGCCACTGCCTGGTCGCGAAGGGCGTCGATGGCGATCCCGTTCTCGGCGTGCATCATGATCGTGGCACCGATCGAAGCCGCGGCCTGCATCGCTTCGAGGATCTGCCGGTCGTCCGACAGATTCACGCCGGGGTACGCCGTGAACAGTTTGAAGGTGGTCACTCCGGCATGCATCATCTCGGAGAATTCGTCGAGCGTGCCTTCGTGAACGTCGGTGACCATCATGTGGAAGCCGTAGTCGATGTACGAATTTCCTTCGGCCCGGGCCATCCACTCGGCGAGGCCATCTTTGAGCGTTCCGCCCCTGGTCTGTCCGGCGTAGTCGACGATCGTCGTCGTCCCGCCGATGGCGGCGGCTCTTGTGCCGGTCTCATACGTGTCTGCAGATGATGTCCCCGACACGGGCAACTCCATGTGGGTGTGCATGTCCACACCGCCCGGGATCACGTACCTCCCCGTCGCGTCGATCACCCGGTCGAACCCATCTCCTGTAGACCCCGGATCTACGACACCGACGATCCGTTCTCCTTCGATGACGACGTCCGCCTCCGTCGCCATTGCGCCCGTCACGACCGTTCCGTTGCTGATGAGTGTTCGCATGTTCCCATCATGGTCGAAGGAACGCCGGTGCACGAGTTGGGGCGAGAGTCGCGACAGATTTGTCTCAGACGACTCCGACCCGATCCGTGTAGCTTTGGATCTCCCGTCCCCGGAAGGACCCTCCGTCATGAGTCTCAACGTCGCCACGCTCCTCCACGAAAGCGCAATGAAGAACCCCGACCAGACGGCGCTCGCGATCGGTGAGACCACGCTGTCGTACGCTCAGATCCACGGTGCGGTCCAGCGGTTCGCCGGTGGCTTGCGTGACCTCGGCATTCATCCAGGTCAGCATGTCGCGTTGCTCCTCCCGAACGTGCCCCAGTTCACGATCGCCTACTTCGGGACGCTCGCGGTCGGCGCCGTCGTCGTTCCACTCAACGTGCTGTTGACGGCAGATGAGATCGCATATCACCTCAACGATTCCGACGCCGTTGCCCTCGTGGCATGGGAGGGATTCTTCGACCAGTCTCAGGCCGGCTTCAATCGAGCAGAGAGCGCCCATCACTTGATCGTCGCCAAAGCAGACCCAACCGATGTGTCCGCTCCGGAAGGGGCGGTGAGCATGACGGGACTCATCGCTACGGCCGATCCCTTCCTCGACCATGCGCCGACCATGCCGGATGACCCGGCCGTGATCCTCTACACGTCGGGAACGACCGGCCACCCCAAGGGCGCCGAACTGACGCACTTCAACATGTTCTTCAATGCCAGGTACTCCGGTACGACGCTTCTCCCCCTGGGCACCGACACCGTTGCTCTTGCGACGTTGCCGCTCTTCCACAGCTTCGGTCAGACCGTGATGCACAATGCCGTCCTCGGACAAGGTGGAACCGTTGTGCTGCTCCCCCGCTTCGATCCGATCGATGCGCTCACACTCATGCAGACCTACAAGGTGAACTTCTTCGGCGGCGTGCCGACGATGTACTTCGCCCTCCTCCACACTCCTGAGGCCAACGACTTCGATCTCGATCTGAAGTACTGCGTGTCCGGTGGGGCAGCCATGCCGGTCGAAGTGATGAAGGCATTCGACGAGGAGTACGGCGTTGACATCCTCGAGGGTTACGGACTCTCCGAAACGTCTCCCGTGGCTTCCTTCAACGTCCTCGATCGTCCGAAGAAGGCCGGATCGATCGGCCCACCGCTGTGGGGTGTCGAGTTCCGCCTCGAAGATGATGAGGGCACCGTGATTACCGAAATCGGTGTGCCCGGAGAGATCTGCATCAAGGGTCACAACGTGATGCGCGGCTACTACAAGCGACCGGAAGCCACCGCCGAAGCGATCATCGATGGCTGGTTCCACACCGGGGACATCGGAACCGTCGACGAAGACGGCTACTACTTCATCGTCGACCGCAAGAAGGACATGATCATCCGGGGCGGGTTCAACGTCTACCCGAGAGAGATCGAAGAAGTCCTCTACGCATACCCGGCCGTCGCGGAAGCCGCCGTCATCGGCGTCCCTCACGAACGCCACGGCGAAGAAGTCAAAGCCGTCATCGCCCTTAAGCCGGGCTCCGAAGCCACTGCAGACGACATCATCGCCTACTGCAAAGAGCACCTTGCTGCCTACAAGTACCCGAGAACGATCGAGTTCAAAGACACCCTCCCGAAGGGCCCCACAGGCAAGATCCTGAAGAGAGAATTGGCGTAAAAAGGCGACAGAGGACCCTTCACCTGTCCCCCCGACGGAACGGCGGGGGGACGCTGAGCGCAGCGAATCAGGGGGATTCTGGTACCGAATACCGAATACCGACAACCGACTACTGCGAGCGCAGCGAGCCGTTTTCTGTCCCACCCGGTTGATACGTTGCTCATATGGACACGACCACCGATCTCACGACGGATGCTCTGGAGCAGCAACTCCTCAACGGCGATTCGAAGATCGCCACCCCAACGCCGACGGTTCCTCCGACCACCCATCCACGCACCACCCTGATAGAACGGTGACGGCAAGCATC
>JBLWQS010000001.1:0-21012 GCA_048452705.1 Acidimicrobiia bacterium | reverse complement strand
TCACCGGACACTACCGGAGACTGATCAGGTCCTCGACGGTGGTTCGGAAAGACTCCGGCTCTTGGTCGAAGAGCGGGGTGCCGCGTTCGAGGGCGCTGGTCCGTAATTGCTCGCGCCGTTCGAGGGAGCGAATGGCCAGCGATGAGAAAGCCTCGTCATCGATGTGCTGTTCGCAGACACCGAGAAGCACCGTCTGGTCGTGTTCAAGCCCCAGGTCATCGCCAAGCTCCGTGTACGGCTGGAGGAACTTCTTCGGTGCCTCGAGCACTTCGAGTTGATAGCGCAGATACTTGACGCGTCGCCGCCATCCGTGGAACGCCGCGGCTGTAGGAGTGGATTGAACGGTTTCGAGGTCGACAAGACCCCTTCGATAGGTCCGTCGGATACCTGCCCCAATCGACTTCGGATCCGGCCCATGCCAGGCGAGGAGTCGCCACCTGCTTGCGATGGCCTCGAGACGGTGCACGGCCTGGAGCCGATCAACCGATTCGAGGGCAGCCATCGCCGCGGCGTAGTCGTCCTTGAGTACGTCGAGAACGAGATCCGAAGCGTCGAGGTCTCGTGCGGTGTCAACGAGTACGAAGGAGTCACGCGCCGGTGCGAGCAGGCGGGCGGTGTCCCGGAGAGCGCCGTTCTCGATCCGGTATGTCGATGTCCCGATCGACCGGCGGGCGAGTCGGAGGAAGGCCCGGAGCCGCTTGATGCCCTTACGAGTCGTGTGGACGGCCACGTCGAGATCGGTCGGATCGGCGAGTCCCGCGGTGAGGTGTTCGAGGCGGGTGATCTCGGTCGCTGCGAGAGGGTTCATTCGTTGCCGATCGGTGTTATCTGGGCGAAGTCGTCATCGGTGAGATTATCGACGGAGCCGGTGGAGATCGGAGCGTAGCCGGTGAGCATCGACTCCTGCGCCCCGACGTCTGGCAGGAGCATATCCATGATGCGCGTGCCGTTGATCGATCCGTCTCCTCCCCCGATTCTCCACTGTTCCGCGTTCGCTTCGACGTCGCGGATCCGTCGCACGCCACTTGAAGGGAATCCCTCCTGGCTCATCACAGCGACGGCGTAGCTCCACTCAGCCGGGTCTCCGTCTCCGAACAACGACTTGGGGATCCGGGCCGTCACGCGGCCCTTGTCGGGCAGGACGAGGACTTTGAACGTCGGCTCCGTCTCCGACACTGATCCGTCGGGCTCCGCGACGTAGAGGGCAGGGAACCACCCTTCGATTGTGAGCGCTCGATCCCAACCCGATCCGGACTCCCACGACGCGTTCCTTCCCGGGAGGAATCGCCTGACGCCGTTGGCGGTCTCGGGATCCGTGTCGATGTAGACGTCGAAGGTCTGGATCGAAAGACCGTTCGGACTATCCCAGGGGTTGAGGACCGGTGCCAGAACATCGAACGTGAAGACGAGGTCATCGCCGGACTCGCCCACGGTGAAACCGGTCAGGTCGTACGAACCAGGGGTGAACAGCGGATCAGTTGGATAGGTGTAAGTGCCGGGACCGTGATCGTCACCCTCGGGATCGACTGCCTCGAACGCTGTGGTGACATCGGAGATATCAGGTACGACCATCGCACCCGGTCCAGCGGAAGGCGCCATGACGCCCTCAGGACCACCATCGCGGTCGACGAGACGGAACCGGATGGGGTCACCGACCTCAACCGGACCGAGTGGCGCCAGCGGTATCGAGAATTCGATTCGAGTGCCATCGAAACCGGTGTCGAGCAGTTCCGCCTCCGGGAGTGCTCCGGCTTCCACAAGACCGTCCCCGTCTGCGATCGCAGGGAGCACAACGGGTCCGCGGATGGATGTCGGGTCGGTGCCTCTCCACGACAGCAGGTGGCCGGCTTCGAACCCCAGAACCTCGCCGCCAACGGTCAGCCCTCGCGTCGAGGTTGACCCCGGAAGCCCAAGGTAGAGGTCGAATCCGGCAGCATCGTTGCCGAGCACTTCGGATGCGTAGTCAACACGTATCTGGAGACGGTTCTTGTCGTAGAGCCAGTGGTAGGAGGCGAACGGGGCACCATCGAGTGAGTAGAGGCCTGCCGTATCCCACTCCCTGGTGTCGACTTCCGCGTCGATCTCGACGCTGCTGACCCCGTCGGGAGACCGATCGGGGGCGACCGTCGGTGCCGGGATGATCGGAGTGCGGATGAAGGCCGGCCGGTCGATCTCAAGAGCGTCGTACACGCGACCGAGGAGTTCCCTGAACGCCCCGTCGAAATAGCCATCGTCGCCAGAGTCCTGATCGGAGCCGTACCACCAGAACCAGTCGGATCCTTCGGCGAAGAGCAGATGGTCGAAGGCCGCAGCGAGCTGCTCTTCGCTCGCCGACCCCGACGACGCCGCTGTCGCATAGGTTCGTCGGGTCATCCACAAGGCATCCCAGGCGACCGCTTCTTCTCGTTCGCCGATCCAGGTTGCGAAGTTGGGCTGGAACCAGGAGGCGGGGAAGACATCCGGAAGCGGCTCGACGCTGTCTCCAAATTGACTCAGCAACACACCCGGCGTCACCGTTGTCACGAAGTCCGAAGTCGTGAGATTCTTGTAGAGGGCGTTGAGGAAGTCTTTGCCATCGTTGTCGTAGTGCTCCCAGGCGTTCTCACCGTCGACCACGATGGTGACCACCTTCGGGCCTTCGACTCCGAGTTCGTCGAGCCGATCCCTCGCGTGCTCGAGACGGTTCATGAAGTCGTCGGCCGCTGCGCCACCGGAAGAACCCGAGTACTCGAATCCGATGAGATCCGCGAGCTGAACGTCTCTGAAGAAGATCGGGAGCTCCGGATTCCGGGTGTGCTGCGCCGCGTACATGCGGTAGAGGACATCCGCGTCGATCACTGTTCCGTTCGAGTCCCGTTCGAATGATCCGTGATCGAGTGTCTGGCCGAGTACGTGCTCGCCCGTGGCGATCCACTCGACACCTTCACCTGCCAGGATCGAGGTCACTTCTTGCGCCACCGCTCCTTCACCCGGCCACATGCCGGTCGGGCGTCGCCCGAGGAGTCGCTCTGCGACATCGAGTCCTCGTGTCACCTGCTCGCGGGAGTCACGGGGTTCCCTGAACCGCTCATCCGGCATGATGGCTGTCGGATCTCCGACGAGGGCGAGATTCGTGTCGGAGATGAGGGGGAGGATCGGGTGTGCGAGGGGAGTGGTTGTGACTTCGATCTGTCCCGTCTCCCAGAGTCTCTTGTGGACGTCAAGGGTTTGGGAGACAGCCCTGAGGTGAACGTCGAGGACCGGCTGCTTGTCGGACTCGGCGAAGTCGCGACCTTGGTCGACGAGTTCGCTCAGCAACGGTTCGGCGAGCAGATCCGGATCGGTCCACGCAAGATTGAACAGCACCTGCAGGTCGAGGTAGTCCTGTGTCGAGAATTCGACCCCTTCCGTCCGCAGGTCGGCGAGTTCCTGGTACCTGGGGAAGCGGGCGATGATGCCGGGGTTGACGTCGAAGAACCGGGTGAGGAGGAATTCCTGCTCCTCAGCGTTAAGTGCGTCGGCGGGGATCTCGGTGTGCACCCAATACGAGTCCCTCGTCCCATTCATGATCTCTTCGAGTTGGAGGAGGAGGACGGGTGTGAGGTTGAACGACACCCGGAGACCGGGATAGCGGCCGACGAGTTCTGCCATGTCCCAGTAGTCCTTGGCGGCGTGCAGGCGGACCCACGGACGGGTGACGGTGCCGTTCTCGTCCTTCGGGTAGAGCGGCTGGTGCTGGTGCCAGATCAGTGCGAGGTAGAAGCCGTCTTCATCCAGAGCGTCTCGCTCTGCGATCGTGGTCGTCGTCGTACTGGTCTCCTCGACCGCGGTCGTAGTGGTGGTCGAAGTCGTCTCATCCGCCCCCGAAGTACAAGCCGAAGCAAGAAGCGCAAGAACGAGGAGGAGGAGGGCTGCTGCCCTTCGGGCTGTTGGCTGTTGGCTGTTGGCTGTTGGCTCCGTCACTCCTTCAGGCCGAGGTTTTCCAGGTAGGCGTCGGATGACGGTTCGCGGCCGAGGAACGCTCGGAGGTGTTCGATCGCGTCACGGGAGTAGCCCCGTGCGAGCACCTCGCTGCGGTAGCGGGAGCCGACAGCCGGATCGAGAACGCCTTCGTTGGAGAAGACTGAGAACATGTCATCTCCGTAGACCTTGGCCCACTGGTAGCCGTAGTAGCCGGCGTCGTAGCCACCCATCAGATGACCGAACGATGCAGCGAAGTGTGTGTCGTCGTGATAGGGGATCAGCGTGAGAGCGAACGCCTCTCTGGTGGCGCGCTCAATGTCGACGTCTCCGTGCCCCGTGTGGATGGCCAGATCGAACTTGCCGAGGAAGGCCTGTCGCAGCGTGGTGAGCGCCGTGTTCTGATCGCGGGCGGCGACGAGACGCTCGACGAGATCGGCCGGAATCTCTTCGCCGGTCTCGTAGTGGCGTGCGAATCGTTGGAGAACTTCCGGCTCCCACGTCCAGTGCTCCATGATCTGTGACGGAGCTTCTACGAAATCCCACTCGGTGTCGTACCCGGCGAAGCGTGGATGATCGACTTCGGTGAGGCAGAAGTGCAGGACGTGTCCGAACTCGTGGAAGAGGGTGACGACCTCGTCGTGTTTGAGGAGAGAAGGCGTGTCGGGACCGGGCTTCGTGAAGTTCGCGACGATGGCCGCGACCGGAGCGCGATAGTGGCCGTCGTCCTCTCGCAGGCCTCCCGTTATCGAGAAACAGGCGGCATGACCGAACTTCCCTTCGCGGGGGAAGAGATCGGCGTAGAAGAACGCGATCGGTTCCTCTGAACCTCGATTGCGGATTTCGTAGAGCTTGGCGTCATCGTGCCATGCGCCGGTTTCTTCGACCTCGCGGTAGTCGAGTCCGAAGACATCGCCTGTGATCTCGAACATTCCGGCGACCACACTCTCGAGGGGGAAGTACTCGGCGACTTCGCTCTGGTCGATGCCGTAATTCAGCCTGCGCTGCTTCGTGTGGTAGTACATCCAGTCCCACGACTGGATCGCCTCGTCGCCCAGATCCAGTGCTGCGAGATCCTGGAGCGTGGCAAGTTCCTCCACACCCCGGCTGGTGAGACCGGGGATGATCGAGGCGTACAGTTCGTCGACGGCTTCCGGATCGGCCATCTTGACTTCCATCGCGAAGCGGGCCCAGGTGTCATAGCCGAGAAGACCGGCGATCTCCTCGCGAATGGCGACGGCTTCAGCGAGGAGGGGTGTGTTCTCCTCTGCCGCGCGGTTCCAGAACTTGTATTGCATCTGACGGCGCAGATCGCGGTTCTCGGCTTCTTCGACGAACGGGATGTAGTCCGGGTAGTTCATCGAGACCCGGAACGTCTCTTCGGAGTCGCCGGACTCGAGACGATCGATGTAGGCGTCCGGCAGTCCTGTCAGGTCTTCCCGCGTCATCTCGATGCCGTCATCCCACTCGTCCAGATTGCTGCTGAACGCAACCTGAAGTTCGATGAGACGCTGCTGCAGTTCGCGGAGGCGCTCACGATCTCCGTCGTCGAGATCATGCCCCGCCCGGCGAAGATCGCGGAGCCAGAATTCGAGGTTACGCGCTTCGAGGTCATCGAGGGTTCGCGCATCGTCGGTTGTCGCGTACGAGCGGATCGCGGCAGCGAGATCGGAACGCATGATGAGGTCGGAACCCCACTTGGCCGTTCGTTCGCCGGCTGCAACGGCGGCGGCCCGCACGTCGGCGTCGGAGTGAACCCTCGCCATGAACGATCCTCTGCCTGAAGCGTCAGATACCGCCACACCTGCGCGGTCGAGCGGCGCCAGGGTGTTGGCGTACGTCCGTGATGCTTCGGCGAGGACTACGGCATCGACCGCCGCATCGGCTTGCGCGATGGCGGCTTCGGTGATCTCGGTAACGGAGTCGGCGGTGACGGCGGTGTAGTCATAGAGCATGGCCGGAAGGGTACCGGAACCGTGTGTTTGGTCCCCGGGCTACGGCTACTGCGATGGTGAGATGTCGAACAACAAGGGCCGATGGGATGGGCCAAGAGCAGGGCCGACCCGACGGTACGGAACGGTGATTTCCCCGGTGTAGACGGCATGGTCGATCGGCAGGCCGGTGTAGTTGCCGACGATCGGCCAGTCGAACGGCGGCCATGTTGCGGCGTACCCGAACCCATCCTCGGAGTTGGTCATGCCCTCGGAGAGCAACTTGAAAGCGTGTGACCATCGAGAGGCCTCGAGATTCCCCGCTACGACGATCGGGCCCTCCATGGACAGGGCGGCTTCGTTCACCGCGGTGAAGCGTTCGATTCGGTCGTCGGCGGATGATGACGAACTGGGGTTCCGGACCGACAGTCCGATCAGCGTCACGGTGCTCGTTTCGTTGACAACTCGCACGGTGAAGTCCGAACCGGGGGCGGGTGGAAGCGCTGAAGCTGTCGCGTTGTTCCGAACGAGGATGACCGGCGTCCCGGTCGCTTCGTCGGCGATCTGCACCGCGACGATCCGGTACGGGGCGTCGCTGTCGTCGAGCGTCGTCGCCCAGTCACCACTCGTGCGGTGGAGCAGGGCGATGTCGGCCTCTTCTTGACTGATCCAGTCGATGACCGCTCTGCGGTTCTCAGACGTCTCGCCGGTATCGAGGCTCACGACCCGGATCCTGTCATTGGAAGCCACGCCGTCCTGGGGGGACAGCCACAGAGGAGCGAGGAGAACGGCGTTCACCACAGCTGCGAGTAGGAACAGAGCCGACAGGGCGCGACGGAAAACGAACCCGTAGACCACGGCGGTGACCACGAGGATCACGAGGAAAGGGAATCTCAGATCGGCGAGTCGGTCGAAGCCCCACCACGAGGCGCCGAAGAAGCCGAGAGCGGTGCCGAGTGTCGCCAGGGTGCCGAAGAGGAACACGAGCGCGGAGAAGAGCTTGCGTCCGGTCCCGGTCTCGATCGTGCTTGTTCCAGCCATCAGTTCCCGAGAGCGTAGAAGAATCCGTCGCGAGATCCCACATATATCCGACCGTCCCACACCGCGGGGGTCGATTCGATGCAGGCACCGGTGCCGACGGTCACGTCCCACAGGTGCTCCGGTGAGCGTGGATTCGTGAGATCGTAGGCCCGGAATCCGGAGTGATCAGTGAGACAGTTGGCGCCAACGACGAGCGTGTTGTCGGCGATGACCGGTGACGACCATGCGTTGCCGCCGATGAAATCCTGCCAGACGGTCTCCCCTGTGGCCGTGTCCACGGCGACGAGATCGCCTGCGTCGGTTGCCACGAAGAGAAGGCCGGCATCAGCGTGGAGCGCAGGTGTCGCCCATGCGCCGGCATCTTGCCCGCGAGCAGCCGACAGGTGAACCGACCAGACCACAGGATCGTCCGGGTTGTTCGGGTCGAGTTTGGCGAGATCGCCGACTTCGCGAACGCGGCGTGCAGCGGTGTTGTTCTTCTTCGCCGTGTCAGCATGGGAGACCACGTAGAGGAAGCCTTCCTGGTCGATGCTGATGGTGGCGTCGGTGTCATCACCGTTCCAGAAGTCGAAGAAGATCTCCCCGTTCCCCGATTCGATGTCGGAGAGATCGACGCCCACAACTCGCCCGGCGGACGTTGAGAAGTAGGCGCGCTGCTCGAAGACGGCGGTCGAGTTCTCGACCGAGTGCTGTCGCCCGAAGATCTCGGTGAGTTCGTCGGTCCACGCGGGAATCTGATACACGACCTGTGGATCGACGGTCACGTTCCCGTCAATGTCATAACCACGGTTGAGCTTGACGGCGAACCACCATGAGTTCTCTCCGCCCTCGTACATCATGTCGTCGACGATGACCGGGTTCGAGTCCCAGTCGTCGTTCCAGATCCCTTCCACCGACTTGGCGTGCAGCGACCAGACCTCGCGGGGCTCGTCACCGTCGAGAGCGATGATGCGGAACCGAGGGTCACGAGAGCCCGTGTAGAGCAGCGGGAAGCCGTCGGGATCGAGGGTCACGGAACCCTTGATAATGTCGCCCATGTCGAAGTCGGGGCGTGTTCGTTCCCCGGTGTCGGCATCTAGAAAGTGGATCTGCTTGTCGTATGCGCCGAAGATCACCTCGGTGATCCCATCGGGGCGTTCCCACACGACGGGTTGTCCCGTCCATCCGCTGCCGCACCACACCTTGGGATCCTTGCCGACGGGGGACTGACCGCACATCGGGTTCTGGTCACTCGGGAAACGCCATGATGCACCCGGCGCCGTCTGCGACACGGGGCCCGAGCCGAAGTACGTTCGCGTCGGGTTGCCGCGGAACATGGTCAATCCGACAACTTCGCCCCACGGCTCTCCGACGCTCTCGCTCGGAACAACTCCGGGAGGTCGCGACGGAATCGTTGTGGTTGTGGTCGAGGGGACGGTCGTCGATGCAGGGTCTCCCGGCTGGGTGGTCTCGTTGCCGGGGAGTGTGGTGACCGGAGCGAAGGTTGTCGTCGAGCCATTCGGGTCGACCGGCGTGACGTCGGCACCGGCCACGCATGCGGCAGCAAGAAGGCTGAGGGCGACAACGATGAGGATCATGCGGTGCATCGGCGAGAAGTGTAGGAACCGGGTTGTTTTCTGTTCGCCACTGTCAAAGTCGTATCCTTAAACCATGCGCGCCCTGCCTCCCCGTCTCGATCCTCTCCGCACCGCATACGAGCGCACAATGGACGCCGACCCGTTCCTGATGTCAGCGGCGATCGCCTACAACGCGTTCTTCGCTCTCGTCCCGCTGGCGTTTGCCGCTGTTGCCGGCCTGTCGATGCTTGAGGCAGGTGACGATGCCATCGCTCGCATCCAGAACATGGTGGCCGAAGGGCTTCCCGACGAGGTTGGTGCGTTCATGGTTGAGGTCTTTCAAGAGGCCGAACAAGCTGCATTTGGGCTGGGGACAGCCGTGCTCGTGATCTCTCTGTTGGTTGCTCTGTGGTCGGGGTCCCGAGCCATCTACGCCGTGCAGAAGTCACTTCGACTCATCGAGCGCACAGAGGAGCATCGTCCGTACTGGAAGACCCGCGGATTGGGAATTCTGTTCACTCTCGGCGCCGGCCTCGCTCTGATCCTGGGGTATGTCTTGGTGATCTTCGGAGCCTGGCTCATTCAGGCCCTCGAGCATTTCGGCATCCCGGTTGGATCGGTGACGGGAACCACCGGTGCGGTTCTGTTCGGATGGGTGACCGCTGTGTTGTACGCCATTTACGAGTGGGGAACGCCGAGCCATATCCGACGGCCGTTCATTTCGGCCGTCGTGGCTACGGCCATCCTGACCATCACGACCGTTGGAGCTGCGTTGATCCTGCCCGATCTCGGCGGTGGGACGGTGGCGGCGCTCGGATCGGTCGGCATCGTTCTGGCTTGGTCCTACGTCATCGGTCTCATCGTGATCGTGGTTCCCGCGTTCGTACCGTCCATCGAAGACGTTGTCCGGGGCACAGCCGAGTGAGCGCTGATCGAGCGGGCGTGGACATCAAGGCGGGCATCGGCCTCCTTGCCAAGACCGCACGGTCGTATCCGAGGGACGGATCGATCGCGATGCTCGGTGCGCTCGTCTGGATGGCGGCGGTGGTCGCCATCCCGTACATCGTCAAGCTGATCATCGACGATGCGGTCCTCGAAAGCCGCCGGGATCTCTTGCTTCCCCTGGTTGCCGTGTTGGCGGCTGTTGGGCTGATTCAAGCGATCGGAATGGGTTTCAGGCGCTACTTCGGCTTCCGGCTCTCCTATCGCGCTGAGGCTGACTTGAGAGGCAGGATGTTCGCTCACATCCAGCGTCTCGCGTTCTCATTCCACGACATCACGCCGACCGGGCAGCTCATGTCGAGAGCGTCGTCGGATCTCTCTCAGATCCGCCTGATTCTCATGATGCTGCCGATCGTGATCGCCAATATCGCGATGTTCGTCGTCGTGATCGTCGTGCTCATCGTGATCGATCCGGTACTTGGCCTCGTCGCGTCGCTGACCATCCCGGCGCTTGTTCTCACAGCGAACAGGCTTGCGAACCGCATCATCGGTCTCTCGTTCAGTGTTCAGCAGAAACTCGCCGATCTCGCGGAGGTAGTCGAGGAGACGGTCGCCGGGATCGAGGTCGTCAAGGCGTACGGGCAGGAACGCCGGGAAGAGCAGCGGCTTCAGCGAGCAGCGTTTGCGATCTATGACGACACGATCCAGATCGCACGATACCGATCGAGGTACGGGCCACTCTTCGAACTGATTCCTTCGTTCGGCACCGTCGCGGTGCTGTGGGTTGGTGGGTTCCGGGTTATCGATGGCGCCCTGACACCGGGGGAGTTCGTGGCGTTCACCCAGTACCTCGCCGTTCTTGTTCTCCCGTTGATGATCACCGGTTGGTTCTTCGCCAACCTGCCCAGAGCCGCCGCCTCTGCCTCGCGGATCGAGGAGCTCCTGGCGACCGATCCGATCATCGAGAATCCAGCGAAACCGGTCGGATTGCCGGACGGTCCCGGGGAGATCCGCTTCTCGGATGTCCGGTTCTCCTATCCCGGAGGCGGCGCGGTCCTCGACGGGATGGACCTCGTCGTCCCGGGCGGCACTGCCGTGGCGCTCGTTGGGACGACCGGATCGGGCAAGACGACGGTCGCCAATCTCGTGCCGCGGTTCTACGACGTCGACGAGGGGTCCGTCACCATCGACGGGATCGACGTCCGCGATCTCGCTTTGGGCGATCTGCGATCCGAAGTCGCCGTCGTGTTCCAGGAGACGTTCCTCTTCTCGGCGTCGATCGCTGAGAACATCCGGGTCGGTGACCCGCGTGCCGACGACCGAACCGTGCGATCGGCGGCCCGCCTCGCCCAGGCTCACGACTTCGTCTGCTCGATGACAGATGGATACGACACGGTGATCGGCGAACGCGGCCATACCCTCTCAGGTGGACAGCGCCAGCGGATCGCCCTCGCTCGAAGCGTTCTTCGCGATCCGCGCATCCTGATCCTCGACGACGCGACATCATCGGTCGATGCGATCGTTGAAGCGGAGATCCAGGATGCCCTCCGTCAAGTGATGGCCGGGCGAACGACGCTGATCATCGCTCACCGAACATCGACGCTCGCCCTTGCCGATCTCGTTGTCTTCTTGGAGGACGGAGGGATCGTTGCAGTCGGCACCCACGATGAGCTTCTCGAGACGATCCCGAGATACGGAGAAGTCCTCGCAAGCGACGAGGACCGAGTTGTCGGGGGCGCGCGATGAGGTACATGTCGCACGCCGGTGACTACGAGATCGAGGACCGGCGGGGATTGCTCGCGCGGGCGGCCAGACTTGGTCGAAATCTGTGGCTTCCTGCGACCGGCGCACTGATCGCCGCGGCGTTCGGTACTGCGGCCAGACTCGCCGGTCCACTGACCGTGAGAGCGGGCATCGACCGTGGTATCGCAGAGGGCGACAAGATCGCGGTGTCACTGGCTGCCGTCGTGTTCCTGATCCTCCTCGTGGTGCAGTACGTGTTCGTGATGATCTCGCGATACGGGATCGCCTGGGTAGGCGAGCAGTATCTCGTCAAGTTGCGCGGCGTCGTGTTCGGACACCTGATCCGATCCGACACTGCGTTCTTCTCCCGGTCGAAGAGTGGCGTGCTGGTCAGTCGCATGACGTCGGACATCGAGTCGCTGCAGGAGTTCGCAGGCGACGGTGCGGTGATGGCTCTGACGAACGCCTTGACGGTGATCGGTGTCGCCATTGCCATGGTGCTCGTCGATTGGCAGATGGCACTAGCCACCCTGATCGTCATCGGCATCCTGATCGGCGTCTCTGTTGTGTTCCAACGGCAGGCGTCCAAGGCGTACGGGCAGGTCAGGGAACGGATCGGACGCGTGCTTGCGGGCCTCCAGGAAGGGATCGCCGGCGTCCGGGTCGTCCAGGCATTCACCCAGGAGCAGGTCCAGGCGACCACGTTCGGACAGGTCAACGAGGATCACTACCGAGCCAACATGAAGGCTGCCGCGGCGATCTCGTGGTATTTCCCATCCGTTGGATTTCTGCGTGTCGTGGCACTCGGGGCCGTCCTCGTCATCGGTGGCTTGCGGGCGATCGACGGAACGATGACGTTCGGGACGCTCGTTGTCTTCCTCCTCTATCTCGATTGGTTCTTCCAGCCCATCGTGAACCTGGCGAACGTCTACAACCTTCTCCAATCGGCGATGGCAGCGCTCGGCAAGCTGTTCGATCTCCTCGATGTGAAGGCGGACATTGTTGAGCGTCCGGGCGCGTACGATCTCAAGACTCCGGTCGCCGGTGCGATCAAGTTGAGCGATGTCACCTTCGGCTATGAGGACGGCACGGACGTGCTGCATCACGTTCACCTCGACATTCCTGCCGGCCAGCGCCTCGCCGTCGTTGGCGAGACGGGTGCTGGAAAATCGACGATCGCGAAACTGGTTCTTCGCTTCTACGACCCACAGGGCGGTGAGGTCGAGATCGATGGGTCGAACCTGCGGGATCTCACCATGGACTCCCGTACCGATGCCATCGCGCTCATTCCTCAGGACGGCTTCCTGTTCAATGGGACACTGCGAGACAACCTGAAGTACGGCGCACCGGACGCCACGGACGATGATGTGTGGAACGTGCTGAGGGCGATGGGAATCGACGGTTGGGTTCGCGGACTTCCTGAGGGACTCGAGACTGAGGTACGCGAGCGCGGTGGACGATTCTCTGCCGGTGAACGGCAACTGGTCGCTTTGGGTCGGGCGTTCCTCGACGATCCGGCGGTCATCGTTCTCGACGAGGCAACGTCAAACCTCGACCCCGGGACGGAATTGGAAATCGAAGGTGCACTGCGTGTCCTCCTAGCGGGTCGGACGGCGATCGTGATCGCTCATCGTCTCCGCTCGGCTGAGCGAGCCGATCGTGTGATCATGATTGACGACGGCCGCATCATCGCCGACGGTCACCACACAGATCTGGTTGAGTCGAGCCCAGAATTCGGTCGCCTCGTTGAGGTGTGGGAGAGAGGAATGACATGAACCGCGACTATCTGGCGGAGTTCAACGAACAGGATGGCTACCTCAACTTCGCATCGGTTGGTCCTCCATCTCGGTCGGCGAGGGCCGCCTTCGGAGGCCTCCTCGACGAGGTGGCGCTGGGGGATCAGGCAGCGACTCAGATCATTGGCCCGGCCTATCAGAGTGCCCGCAGGGAGATCGCCAACGCGCTCGGCGTCAATGAAGGATTGGCTACCTCGGTGCCTTCGACGAGTGCCGGGATCATGCAGATAGCGTTCGGTCTCATCGGTTCCGGTGGAAACGTCGTCGTCCCTGCGAGCGAATTCCCGGCGAACCGCTACCCGTGGCTTCGGGCAGAGGCGGCCGGTGGCCCCGAGGTGCGCGTGGTCGAGATCGCCGACGGCCGCGTCGATCCCGACATTCTCGCGACAGCGATCGACGCCGACACCCGGCTCGTCGCAGTGAGCCTCGTTGACTACATGACGGGTTTCAGGGTCGACGTCGAAGCGATTGCAGAGGCGGCCGGTGACGCGCTCGTGCTCGTCGACGGGATACAGGGGCTCGGAGCGGTAGAGGCCAAGCTCGGCGGTGCAGATATTTTCGTCGCCGGCGGACAGAAGTGGTTGAGAGCAGGCTTCTCTGCGGGTGTCATGGCTGTGTCTCCCCGGGTCATCGACCGGCTCCAGCCAACGCTGACCGGGTGGTGGAGTGTCGAGGACGGCTATGCCTTCGAAGTCCCTCCGCCTCATCCGGCGCTGAGGACTGCTGATCGGTTCCTGGAGGGCTCGCCGAATCTGCTTGGTGCGGTTGCCTCCGCTGCCGCGTTGAACGTCGTTGACGTCGGCGGCATCGACAAGATCGAAGCCGCGGTGCTCGAACGCTCGGCAGCGGTCCTCGACCTGGTCCGGTCGCTCGACGCCGACGTGATCGCCCCGTGGCGATCAGACCGCGAACGGGCGGGAATCGTCACGTTCCGACTCTCGGGCCTCCCCGCAACCGAAGCGGTCGAAGCACTAGCGGCAGAAGGATTCGTGGTGTCGGAACGGAACGGTTGGATCCGGGTGTCACCGCACGCGACGACACCGATGTCCGTTATCGAAGCGTTCGGCGAGGCTCTGCGGGATCAGGTGCGGAAGGCCTGACCGGCTGCGACGAAGCCGCCGCCCGACCGCCAGACCTCGTCGACTTCCCAGTGGGTAGCTTCGAGGATCTCGACGGTTGGCTGGTTGAGCCTGCAACCACCCGACACCTTCCCCCACATCGGGTTGATGCGATCCTGCCACCGGGCCGTTCGAGCGCTCGGTGAGCGGATGTGCTCGAGGAAACGGAGCGTCCCTCCGGATCGGACGACACGATGTACCTCGTCGAGTGCGCGTTCCGGATCGGGAATCGTGCAGAGAGCGAAGGTGATGATCGCTGCGTCGAAGACCCCGTCGGAGAACGGGAGATTGTGGGCGTCCCCCCGATACAGGAACAGCGGAACAGGGGAGTCGCCGACCTTCTCTACGAGACGTTCCACCATGTGCTGGTCGGGTTCGATAGCGTGGATCTCGTCGGCGGATGAGGGATAGAGCGGAACGTTCAGGCCCGTACCTGCACCGATCTCGACGATTCTGCCACTGAGCCCGTCCATCAATCGCCGGCGTTGATCGCGTACACCCAGGCGCTCGGTTGGAGCGAGCACCGTGTCGTAGATCTTGGCAAGGAGGGGGTGGTTCATGTGTCGGCCTTGGGTAGCGCTCTAGATCGTACGCCGCTGAGTTTGCGAAGCGGCTCAATCCTCATCCGTGCCGATCTCGGTTGGGACCTCTTCACACCGGGGACCCGGCAGGGTATGCTGTCATACCATGAAGCGAACCACGGTGAAATTGCCCGATGACATCGACGCCGAGCTCCGGCACGAAGCGGCGCGGCGCGGCATAACCGTATCCGAGTTGACCCGTGAAGCTATCGAGGCTCACCTGGGCGGTGGTGTGAGGCGGCTTCGTGCTGCGGGGGCCGGTCGAAGTGGGCGCGACGACATTTCGGAGCGGATCGAAGAGATACTGGCCGCCGAGGTAACGAGATAGCCGTTCTCGTCGACGCCGGACCGCTCTACGCCTATGTGGACGCCGACGATCGGCATCATCGGTCTTCGCTCGAACTGCTACTCGAGCATCCCGGTCCGTTGGTGGTGCCCGTTCTCGTGATCACAGAGGTTGTGCACTTGATCGGTACTCGTCTGGGCGTCGCGGCGGAGGTCCGTTTTCTCGGCGATCTCGCATCCGGTGACTTTGCCATCGAGTCTGTCGATGCCGGTGATTGGCTCCGAATCGCCGAACTCGTTGCTCAGTACGGCGACCTCGCACTGGGAACAGTCGACGCATCGATTGTGGCTGCGGCGGAGCGACTCGGGATCACCGAAATCGCTACGCTTGACCGGAGGCACTTCTCCATCGTCCGGCCCTCCCACGTTGAGTCATTCGAGCTCTTGCCCCACACCCTCCGAGCAGTCTGATGTACTCAGATTGGGGCCGGCGACCGGCGGCTTCGGGTAGCTCACAATCGTGCTCCTGTACGATTGCCGCATGACTGATCCATTGACGGAACGCACACGCGTCAAGCGCGCCGAGGACAAGGCACGGTACGACCGTGACACGCTGAACACGATCTTCGACGAGGCACTGATCTGTCACGTGGGCTTCGTTTCCGATGGATCTCCGTTCGTGATTCCGACGATCCACGCCAGGGTCGGCGACATGCTCTACTTCCACGGATCTCCTGCGAGCCGTATGCTGCGCTTGATGAAGAGAGGCGCCGAGGTCACGGTGACCGCGACACTGCTCGACGGGATCGTGGCGGCACGCTCGGTGTTCCACCACTCGATGCACTACCGATCCGCCATGGTGTTCGGGACGGCCAGGATCGTCGACACGCCCGAAGAGCGCACCGTCGCACTCGAAGCAATCTCGAACGCAGCTCTCCCGGGGCGTTGGGACGAAGCGAGGCGTCCATCGCTCAACGAGGACAAGGGCACACTGGTCATCGCGGTCCCGATCGAAGAGTACTCAGCCAAAGTCAGCGAGAAGGACCTCGGCGACGAGGATGAGGACTACGACCTCCCCATCTGGGCCGGCGTCATACCCCTATCGATCGTCGCAGGCACCCCCGAGCCGGATGATCGGCTGCTGGACGGAGTCGAAGTCCCGGAGTCGGTGAGACATTTCGCGGAGAGCCGGACTCCGTAGCCCGTGCTCCGCAACCTGACTCAGGAGGCCTGGTCTGCCACCGGGCGAGAGTGGGACAGCGGATGGTGACCGGAGAGCCGTTCATGTTGTCGCAGATGCACTAGCTCAGGGACTCTTGGTCCACGCTTTGGAGCCACACCTGCGCTGACCGATCGAGCGGTGGCTTGCGCTTCTCGAGGTTGGAGACAACCGACTCGGTTGCGGTGCGAGCGGCCACGATCAGATCGGTCCACGATCACAGGGATGCGCCGCCCGATCCAGTCTGCGGACTCCAAGCCTCTGTCCATCCCGCAACACTACGACGACCGCCAACACTCCCATGCCGTCCCTGATGCCGCCGATAGCGGCCGTGACTTCAGAGGGTTGTCGCAACACACATTGGCGGGCGCAACCGTCTGCGGCGACTCAGCTACTCCATGCCATTCGCCGCGTCCCGCCACCTCAGCCACGGTTTCACGGGTTCCAAGTCCAGGTCTGGGCCGGTGACGCCGATCGTGAACTCTGTGACGCCGAGCGCGCGGAAGTCGTCGGCTTCGTCGAGCTGCTCGGGCTTGACCCCGATGGATCGGTCGATGGTCGAGGCGTCACGACCGACCTTGGCGCCCCACTCGTCGAGGATCTTCGACTTGTGGGCGATCGTTTCTTGGTCCCCGAACGTGTGCCATACGTCGGCATGCTCGGCAACGATGCGCAGTGTCACCTTCTCTCCGCCGCCACCGATCAGGATTGGGATGTGACGGGTCGGAGGAGGATCGAGCCGTTCGAGCCGATCCACGATCCGTGGCATGGCTGCGTCGAGATCACGGAGGCGGCTTGGTGCCGTTCCGAACTCGTAGCCGTACTCGTCGTAGTCCTTCTCGAACCAGCCGGATCCGATCCCCAGGATCAGCCGGCCGTCTGAGATGTGATCGACGGTTCTGGCCATGTCGGCGAGGAGCTCAGGATTTCGATACGAATTGCACGTGACGAGCGCACCGAACTGGATTCGCTCCGTCTGCTCGGCCCAGGCTCCGAGCATCGTCCAGCACTCGAAGTGCTCCCCCACGTTGGAATCCGGGTCTCCACCGTAGAGCGGGTAGAAGTGATCCCAGTTATAGATGACATCGACACCCATGTCTTCGGCTTGCATGACCGCAGCGCGGATACCGGCGTAGTCGCTGTGTTGCGGATGGATCTGGACGGCGATTCGGACCGGTCCCATGGTGATACCTCCTCGGGGGTGCTCGAGGTGCATCGTATTCTTTGTCGTGCTCCTTGCACGACGGTCGGTAGTGTCGCGGTCATGGAGATCACGTCACGCCCGATCACTGAAGACGAGTCGGTTCGGTTTCGCGAGGCCATCATGCTCGGCTTCGGCGACGACCTCGATGACGATAAGTTCCCGCCCGAGCGGTTCGCTGATCTCATGCCTCTCGACCGGACCGTCGCGGTTTTCGACGCCGATGAGATCGTGGGGACGCTCGGTGCGTTCCCGTTCGAGATCACCGTTCCTGGCGGGAGGATGGTCGCCATGGCAGGGACGACCTTCGTGACGGTGATGCCGACCCACCGGCGCCGCGGCGTGCTCACCGCCATGATGCGGGACCACCTTGCCGACACGATCGCACGCGACGAACCACTCGCAGGACTGTGGGCGTCCGAGAGCCTCATCTACGGGCGGTACGGGTTCGGCGTCGCGACCGAACACGAAGACGTCGAGATCGACCAGGTCCGCGTCAGTGTTGAAGGTGAGCAAGGGACCGTCCGCCTGGTCGATGGGGACGAGGCACGAGAAGCGTTCCCAGCGCCCTACGACGCGGTACGGAGGCGCACACCGGGCATGCTGCGTCGCGACGCTACCTGGTGGAGGATCGAGACGCTCTTCGATCCGGAGAAGCACCGAGATGGATTCACGTCGCAGCGCTACATCCTTCATGAGACAGAAGGAGTTCCCGACGGATACGCGATCTATCGACAGAAGGGCGACTGGTCGGACGGATTCCCGAACGGAACCGTGAAGGTACAGGAAGTGGTGACACCGTCGATGATGGCGCATACGGGAATCTGGCGATTCCTCACAAGCATCGATCTCTATCCGAACATCAGGTACTGGAACCTCCCCGTCGACGATGCCATCCGATGGAAGATCCCGGACCATCGAAGGATCGTGCGGAAGCGCTGGGACGCCCTCTATCTCAGGATCCTTGATGTTGCCCGAGCACTCGAGGCCCGCTCCTATGCCAGTGACGGAGCTCTGCGGTTCGCACTGGACGATCCGTTCCTCCCGGATGTCGGTGGATCGTTCGAATTCGTCGTGACCGGTGGTACCGGATCGTGTCGGAGGATCGACGCCTCGAGTGTTGATGTGACCCTCGGTGCTCCGGAACTCGCGAGCCTCTATCTCGGCGGGGGAAGCACTCATGCGATGGCTCGAGCCGGTCTGCTTCGAGGTGACGCCACTTCGATCGCATTACTCGGGCGCATCTTCCGTGGCGACGTCGCCCCATGGTGTCAAGAGGTCTTCTGAATCGCCGACGGCCATCGGGAACGAAAGCGATCCGGGGAGCGTTGACAAAGGGAGCGTCGGTTCGCTGGGGCGGTTCGGTCTTCCCCACTCCCACTCGTTCCTACCCCGGCGCAACCGGTCGCTCAAATCTCTGTCGAAATGGTCCCACGGGCGCGATAGAATGACACTATGTCGGTAGTGGAAATCCGGGGAGTACAGCATTATGACCACCGTTGATCTCGATCTCGGCTCCTACCAACTCGGTTGGGCGGACGAAGAGGACTACGTCTACAAGCCCGAGAAGGGTTTGAGCGAGCAACTGATTCGCGACATGTCGCGCATGAAGAAGGAGCCTGAGTGGATGCTCGAGTTCCGGCTCAAGGCGTACAAGCGGTTCCTGAGCAAGCCGATGCCTCAGTGGGTCGGTGACGGTGCTCTCAACGAGATCGATTTCGACAACATCTACTACTACATCAAGCCGACCGAAGGCCAGGTCAAGGACTGGGACATGGTCCCGGACTCGATCAAGGAGACCTACGAGAAGCTCGGCATCCCAGAAGCCGAACGCAAGTACCTCGCCGGTGTGACTGCACAATATGAAAGTGAAGTGGTTTACCACAGGAACCGGGAGGATCTCGAGGAACTCGGGGTGCTGTTCACCGACATGGACACCGCGGTTCGTGAATATCCGGAGATCGTCAGGGAATACTTCGGTACGATCATCCCTCCCGGCGACAACAAGTTCGCGGCGCTCAACTCCGCGGTCTGGTCGGGTGGATCGTTCATCTACGTGCCGCCCGGCGTTCACCTCGACGAGCCGCTCCAGGCCTACTTCCGGATCAATGCCGAGAACATGGGCCAGTTCGAGCGGACGCTGATCATCGTCGACGAGGGTGCATTCGTGCACTACGTCGAAGGTTGTTCGGCCCCCGTCTACACCTCTGATTCGCTCCACTCGGCTGTGGTCGAGATCGTCGTCAAGGAAGGCGGCCGTGCCCGCTACTCGACGATCCAGAACTGGTCGAACAACGTCTTCAACCTTGTGACGAAGCGTGCCGTTGCGTACAAGAACGCCACGATGGAGTGGGTCGACGGCAACCTCGGTTCGAAGTTCACCGCCAAGTATCCGGCGGTGTGGCTGATGGACGAAGGCGCCCACGGTGAGATTCTCTCGATCGCGATGGCCGGCGCCGGCCAGCATCTAGATGCCGGGGCAAAGATCGTTCACGCGGCGCCGAATACGACGTCGCTCATCACTTCCAAGTCGATCTCGATCCACGGGGGCCGTGCCGGGTATCGGGGTCTCGTCCGGGTTGAACCCGGCGCAGAGAATGCCCGGTCCTTCGTTCGGTGTGATGCTCTGATCCTCGACGAGGATTCGCGGTCCGACACGTATCCGTACATGGAGATCGAGGAGTCGAACGTCGATATTGGTCACGAAGCCACCGTGTCGAAAGTGGGGGAGGACCAACTGTTCTACCTGATGACACGCGGCCTCTCCGAGGAGCAGGCAACGGCGATGATCGTGGCCGGCTTCATCGAGCCGATCATCAAGGAGCTACCCATGGAGTACGCGGTCGAACTGAACCGACTCGTCGAACTCCAGATGGAAGGCTCCGTCGGCTGAGTTCGGCCGTCCGCAGGTTCCGCTCAGCCGGTACGCTCTCGTCCCATGCGCATCGTTGTCGCTGATTGCACCGTGAATTACGCAGGGCGTCTTGCCGCGCACTTGCCGCGTGCGACACGCCTGATCATCATCAAGGCGGATGGGTCACTCCTCATCCATGCCGAAGCCGGCGCGTACAAACCTCTGAACTGGATGAATGCTCCGAATCACCTGGTCGAAGAAGATGGGCGATGGTTCATCACGAATGGCAAGTCGGAGCAACTCACGATCGATCTCCACGAGATTCACATGGACACCACCGTTGAACTCGGGGAGGATCCGGGTTTGCAGAAGGACGGGGTCGAACTTGAACTCCAGCGTCTGCTCTCCGAACAACCCGAAGCGATCGAAGAGGGGATGACGCTCATTCGAAGGGAGTACCCGACACCGGTCGGCCCCGTCGACCTCCTCTGTCGAGACGCGGCAGGAGAGACGGTTGCGATCGAAGTCAAACGACGAGGAGAGATCGACGGCGTCGAACAGCTCACCAGGTACCTCGAGTTCCTCAACCGCGATGAGCGCCTGGCTCCGGTGCGAGGGATGTTCGTGGCTCAGGCCGTCAAGCCCCAGGCAAGGACACTCGCAACCGACCGAGGCATAGCCTGGGCAGAAGTGGACTATGAACTCCTAAAAGGCACAGATTCGGACGTGTTGAGGCTGTTCTGAGCAAGTCGCCGGCGATGAGCTATGAGCTGTGAGCTCTGAGCAAGAAGCTGGAATCTTCACGG